>JBJXHA010000695.1:0-9422 GCA_046160275.1 Bacteroidia bacterium
CATAGTAACGTGTAAAAAATAAACTACCCTTTGCTTTAAAATTTATTCATACTAAGTTAATCATTATCAAGTATATATATCTTAAAGAAATGTTAATTCTACCAACTTATTATTTACACGTTACATACCGTATTTATTTAATAAAACTTTGATTACAAAAAGGAGGAGAACCTCTCAACTGTTCCAAAACCTAAGCTTTGGAACAGTTGAAAAGGAAGGTGCATTATTTTTTTGAAATAATAGCTACGGTTGTATTATACGTTTCTTCAGAATATTCCATTTTTTTGCTAATTGTATGGACACTCAAATCGTAGGTATTGTTTTCGTACCTAACCGATAAAACGTTCTCATCTGTTGAAGTTTCAATATCCCGAAATCCATATAAACTGATGCTACTATTGATGTGTCGTTCGAAGGATTCAAAACTGCATAGATGCTTAATAACAGGCTTCCCATCGTCATAATCGGAATAACTTATCCCTAAAGAGTAAATCATTGTACCTTCTTTGACTTGTTTGGTAAAATTATAGCGGGTATAATTTTCTTCCTTATCAGAGCCAGCGAATAAATACCCATACTCTTTTACTTTTTTGTTAAATTCAAGGAAACTAGCGGTGTTGGTAAATTCCATGAGCTTACTCATGGTGAAATAATGCTGAGAAACAGCGATTTGGCTGCTTACAAACACAAGAAAAAAGAGGATGAAAACTGATTTTTTCATGATTTTAAAAATTAATGAAAATGTAAAAAATAATATATATAAATTTAATAAAAATTATCTCACGCCCTCTCCTTGACAGTAACTACAAACAATATCTCCTTTACTACTACATTGGTCACATTCAACTTTCCCTTCTTTACAGGAATAATTTGGGCATTTGACTTTGCCATTTTCACAAGAATAATTACTACATTTTAATTTCCCTCTGCCAGAACAATCACTACATTCAATTTCTGCATAACTTCCTGATACATAACCATATCCGCTATGCCCATTAATGTTATTGAGGTACTGATGACCGCTTGAATAATCCGAGCCAACATATTTTCGTATCTTTCCACTGCCGCTACAATCCCTACACGATTTTGTCCCCTTGCCATAACAGTAACTACAATCGCTTTTGCCTTGTCCATGACAATACAAGCATGATTTTTTGCCGCTTCCAATGCAAGTGCTACAATCACTCCTGCCTGTTCCTTGGCAAAAACCACATTTTTGTTTAAATACTTTGCTAACTTCGTTACATCCCCCAAAACAGAAGGCGAGGAGCAACACAAACAAAATGAAAGAAGATGAAGATGCATTCATAAAATTTTAATAAAAAGGTAAAATGACATTCTTTATACTTATGAATACATTTCATCTCGAAAGTGTGAACAGAAAATCGAAAAAAAATCATCTTTTTTATGGAAAAATATAAAAATGTCGATTTTTATAATGTTATAAAACAAAAAGGTGGCTCACTTTTTTTAAGTGAACCACCTTTTTTGGGCAGCATAATGAAATAATATAAAGAAATAGCTACTTATTAAGTTGTTCTATCAACGTTTTTGATTGATAGGCGGGAGAAAAACCTTGAGGGGCGTTCGTATTTTTAAGCTGTTTTAACGCAAGCGAGCAACTATCTTCTAACATATAAACTATCCCCAAAAAGTACTGGGCATCAGCGAAGTGAGGGTTAGTAGATGAATCTTTTTGGGCAATGATTGTTTTAAAAACGGATTCGGCTTGCACTACCTTTTGTGCATCTAAAAAGGTAAGCCCAGTCAAATAGGTGCTTGTTTGCTGTCCTAAGGAAGGAATCTTTGTATTTACCCCCTTAACCGAGCTTTCACTCACCTCTTTTATGTGGATTTTTACTGAAAAATCGTTGAGCAATTCTTTACAACTAGAGGGCGAATAGGCTGACTGAAATTTCAACCATCCTCCGTATCCAATGATTCCAACAAATATTAGCCCAATAATTATATACAAATGAGAAAAGCGGTGTTGCTTTTTTTGCCCTTCTTCCTGACGTTTTACAAGTTCAGACACAAAAAGCTGGCTTTCTAGTGCTTGGTAGCGTTTGACTTTATAAGCAATAGAGCTATCCTCTGCCATCATTTGTTCGACTTTCTGTCTTTGCACCAAGGTACAATTGCCCTCTACATAGGATTGTAGCAGAGCTTCCAGTTCCCAATACTCATCGGGTAGGTTATTTAGATATTCTTTCATGTTTTGAAATAAAAATTTATATATGAAAAGAGAAAGTGAATCCCTATAATTAGAAATTAAGTATTCGATAATAATTAGTTTATGTCATTTTTTGCTCAAATTACTGATAATAACCAAGTTAAAATCATTTTTCATTATCAACCTTTAATTATCCATTACTTAAATATCATCTTTTTGTGTTTGCTGATAATGCCAAGCCCCATATTTTTCTTCAAAACGAACACAATGTAGTATAGCTTGCGGCTCAGTTATGCCCAATTTTTTTGCCACTATTGTGGTAGAACGCCTTTTTGCCTTGATTCGAAACCAGCACTCTCTTTCCATCTTGTCAATATTAGGGCAATATTTGCGGCTAATAATATAGCGTAACTCATTCCCAAGCTTCTCAAAGCGTTTCGTAAGTGTATTCTCTTTTATTCCTAATTCCGCTGCCAAAGCCCTTGTTGTTTCGCCTTTATCGTGCTGTCTAAGAAACATGGCTGCGTCCTCACTTTTAATTAACGCTTCTTTAATTCCTATTTTGATACATTCATCTACGTTTACTTCGATTGGGAAAGAGTAGAAAACGGAATCCTCCCTTTTTGTGTCGTCCTCAAATGAGTTCTTGGAATAGTTTCTGTCCGTCAATTCCGACAACTTACGTTTTACTTTTGTTTTTATTCGCTTTACCTTATCTAAAGGCAAACCAAATTGTACTGATGCTTCTTCTTCTTTGTTTTTTCTACAAGCCTCAAATATTTCTAATTCTTGTTGGGTTGCCCAATTTTGGGAAATTAACAACTGTTTTGCATTTTCTATACCAGATGATTTAGGTATCAGTTTATAGATAGCCTTTTTAGCGATGTTACATAAATAACTAAAAATACTTGCGCCTGCAAGACATTGAAATTTTCCATTGTTTAGGTTTTCATGAAATTTGTAAAGTGTGTATTGATAAACATCTTTGGCTTCTTCTTTATCTTTTTGATAGCTTAGAATAACCCCATGAAGGTTTGCATCACCATCTTCCCAATGCAGCACATCATTTAAAATGTCCCATGTTTTTTCTCGCTGAGTTTCATCTTTTAAACGAGCAATCAGTTCTTGGCATTTAAGCACATCTTTGTCTTTGATGGCATTAGCCATTTCTCTTTTCTCTTTAGAAGTGTTTTTGAAAATACCAAACAGGGAGAAGAATATTATCATACTATACATACCTATTTCTAAAAAAATGTGAACAAAAAAGAGGAAAAATATTTAAGCTACCTTTCTTTGGTAATAAGAATAGCCTAAAGCAACAACAATGAGTAGAATTACAATTATTGTTATAACATAATATAATGTACTATTCTTTTGCCAAAATGCTTCAGGTAAAGCGGTTGTTTCGCCAGCCAACTCAAAAGCCGCCCAATGTAATGGGTTAATATTTTTTTCAGCGTATTTTTCGAGATAAGCTCGTTTTGCTGTTGCAAGTGCAACGTCTTTGGCTTTACCTTGTTTAAGTTCAGTATAAAAAGACTGCAAAACTTCACGTGCATCTTCAGGTTTAATTTTCATTTTTGTTACCAACACCGAGCGCGCTCCTGCGGCAAGCAAACTATTCCCCAAACTCATCAACCCGCTTCCTTGATAATAAGTGCCATCACCTGTTTTACAGGCATCAGCAATAAATAAATATACCTGGATTAAATCCCAATGGTAAATATTTTGAAAAGGAATCTTCCCATATTTCCCAAAATCAAAAGAGGCACTTTCTTCCATTTGCGAGGCCTCTGCGTGTGTATTTAGATGAATGATGTTGGCTTTGGGGATTTGTTGTTCAAAGTATTGAGGAGTTGCCTTTTCGCCTGTAAGCACCAAAGTCTCTTTCCACGAGGGTGTTGAAACCGCATATTCACGAATTTCATCTACATTATTAAGCGCGTTGTTGCCTTCGAAGGTAGGGGCAACACCCAACCATGTAAACGTATTTTTAATAGGTTTTCGCTCTTGCAACTGAGATAAAAAATTAGCAGAAGGCAAAAAACTTAGCACCTTTTCTTTGAGCAAATAGGGGAAAATTGCATAATTTTGACTATCTTTAGGGGGATGAGTGAGTAGAACATCAAACAGAACATAATGTAAAATGCCATCTCTCACTATCATTAACCTTTTAGGTAGTTGTTGATAAATAACTGGTGGAAACAATGTGCTAAAAAGAGAATGGGCATTATTCAAATCCGCTTGGGCTAATGATTGAACTTGTGATACTAATGCGACAGAATCTATTGAAATCGCTTTCCAAATAGTTTTAGTAGGTGTGATGGCAAAAATAAATAGTTTTTTCTTACCCAAAAAATATTGAAGTAGTGCTTGGTCTTTTGCTAAAAATTTTTGTTTTACGGTTTCAATTGAAATAGCCTCTGCGTATTTTCGGGCATAGTAAGCAGGGAATGATTGTTTTAACTTTTTCAAAAATACCAAATAACGCTGATAACTTGAATCTGTAAAAGAAAGCACCTCGCTTTGTAACAAGTGTTCCTCTTCTAACAAAATACTATCGGGAATATTATCGCTTTCAATCTGTTTGGTATTTTCAATACTAAAAGCTAGGGTAGATTCCGTACTTTTAAACGCTAAAGTTAGTAAGTCTGCATCCTGCTTTGTTTCATACATTTGATAGGCTTTTTCCAAAAACTTTTCTTGTACTTCATGCCTTTTTCCGCGAATCAGAAAAAGTATAGAAGGGTCATTTGAAAGGGATTGTAACGAATCAAAAACGTTGATAACACGTAGATATGCATTCAAGGCTACGTTGTCGTTAAGTTGTGTTTCACTTTTTTCCAATATGGATAACTTCGTATATAGAGCTTCTACTAATACCAACCTATCCCTCTCAAGTACTAACCTTTTTGCTGAGGGGAATTCTGAAAGCCCCTTGTAACTTTGTGTAGAATCATACAAGGCAATAATTTTATTACAATATAACAGAGCCGAATCATATTGCTTAAGGGCTGAAAAGGTTTGAACTATCGCCCAAAAATCTTGCTCAGCCTCAGCATCTGGATGGGGGTATTGATCCTGAAGTTGTATAGATTTTCGATAATAGCCAAGTGCTCTAACAGGTTGATTTCGAGATTGGGCAATTCTTCCCTCATGAAAGAAGCACTCTGTTATCCCTTTCGCAAGCCTAGATATAGAGAGGGTATCTTTTTCTTTTTGGGCTTGGGCGAATAACTTTTCACGAATTATCTTGCATTTTTCGAGATAATAATGTGCCGAATCTAAACGAGAACCTTCAGCAAAAGGATTTTCTAAGAAAAAATCTGTTAGATTATTATAACTTTCACTCATCAAATAGTCCCTGTTCGCTTTTTGTTTTTCTGCTGCCAAACGCAAATTTAACCCTTCGTGTAAATAACGATGCGCTTTTATCAACGTTGTAGTATCTGCATCTGCTTTGGTATTAGCATTTTTGTTGCTTTTGGTTTTTTCCAAAGAATCTATGTTTAAGGCAGGGACTTCTACAGATGAAAGATAATTTTTGCGTAAAGCAATAGTTCGACATTCAAGCATTAATTTAACTCCTACATTATTATAAAAATTATCTAACCGTGCAGGAGGCACTTTATTAATGATGTTCAAGAGTAACTGCTCATGCTTATTGGCTGTTTGATAATCGTGTAGCATCGTATAAACAGCTATAGCTGTTAGACTCGTTCGATACCTACCTTTCAAGGATGTTTTTTCCGTCAGCTTGGGATATAATTCTTCAACTGCATGAATGTTTTGCAAAACCAAACGATAATTTCCTTGCATCATAGCTACCGTAGCACTTATACTGTAAATATTCAAAAGGGTATCGTACTGTTTTTGCCCTAAATAGTAAGCTTTTGCTGGTTTGCTGTAATAAAAAAAAGAATCAGGAATTTGGTTTTCATACATTTGTTTGGCTTTTGCCCAGGCAATACTTGCTTTATCTGCATCAACCACCTCAAAGGTATGTTTTGTATTTGAGGTACAACAAGTCAAAACTATGCTCAAATGTAGTATGAATAATCGTAGGATATTTGAAAATCTCATAGGCTTTAAATATTTTGCGAGGTGAAAAAGTAGTGTTTTAAATAAAAAAACAGCAAAATTAACGCAACAAATATATCAAGAAAAATAAAAAATTCAAAGATATAAGTTTTGTATAAAGACAATATTTTTCTAATAAGCTGTAAACCTTATCATTAAGCTGCCGCCAGTTTAATTCCTACAAACAAATGCACATAAAAAATTAGCCACTTTCGACTAATAACGAAAGCGGCTGTATTATGTGTTATATGACTTTATACCTTTTTACTCAAGAATCATTAACTGCTGCGTTTGCTGTTGTCCCTCGGCAGATAAAATACAAAAATAAAGCCCTGCACTAAGTTCTGAATGATTCCATTGAAATTGGTGTTCTCCTTTTGTTTGAAATTCATACAGCGGCTGTGCTACTTTTTTGCCAGAACTGTCATAAATGGTTAAGCTTACTTGCGAAGATTTTGCTAATTGATACGAAAATTTCGTTTGTTGTTTGCTAGGATTTGGCGCAATTTGAAGCTGAAAATGAGGCGCTGCATAGCCATTTTCTAAACTTACCATCATTGGGCATTGTCCTTCCGTAAGTGTATAAAATTTGTCTGCTGCGATATTTGTGCAAATATCTGTATGCCCCGAAGCCCATTTTACCACCAAACTATCTATTATTGTGGCATCTCCTAAGCCATATTCTGCATTGAGAGAACTCATACCATTAAAAGAATTTTGTGCGGAGATTTGGCGCGTTTGCCAAGTTGAAACGCCATTTATCGTGGCTTTCAGGTAGGCAACACTCCCAATTGCGCTGCGGTTGCTTTGCGTTCCGATGAGTTTAAGGTTTACCCAATGATTTCCATTCGCCAAATCATTGCGAAACAAGGAATGATTGGTGCCATAAACAAACAAATCTATGTCGCCATCGTTGTCATAATCGGCGGAGGTAGCCCCTGCATACGAAGCCGCTTGGCTCGTAAGCGCGTAGCTTGTAATAGCAGAAAAAGTTCCATCGCCATTATTTTGATAATAATTATTTTTCACATTACCATCATTCGTAACAAAGCAATCTAAATCGCCATCGTTATCAAAATCTTCCCAAATAGAAGCCAAAGATAAATACTTATCACTCAATATACTACCGACAACTGCTGCCGTCATTCGGGTAAAAGTACCGTTTGCTTCTTTTCGATACAAAGCGTTCTCCATGCCGTTTTGCGTTCCTGTGTAATTGGTAACAAAGGCATCTAAATCCTTGTCGTTGTCATAATCAATCCAATTCCAAACCTGTCCGTCAGCTAAATCTGTGGCAATGGGGGCGGTGGTAATTTTTGTAAAATAAGAAGGTACATTACTCTCTTTCAATTGATTATGATACAAGTAATCAGGTTCGATTGTTCCATTTGCAGGACCACTTCCTATAAATATATCCATGTCGCCATCTTCATCATAATCGCACCAAGTAGGAACGGTGTAAGGGGCAGTTCCTATTGCCACCACCGAAGTATCAATTTTGGTAAAGGTTTGATTTCCATTGTTATGCAACAACTTATTACCATCGGTGATACTTGCAAAGCCAAAAGGTGCAGCGATGACAATGTCCGTAAAACCATCATTATCGTAATCGCCAAAAGCCGAACCCCAGCCCCTTAATGCCAAACTATCGGCAATGCCCGCAGTCATGTTTTTACTAAAAGTGCCATTTCCATTGTTTGTAAAAAGCGAAGAGCCTCGTTGATTTCCGCCCGAAATAAAGCAGTCTATGTCGCCATCGTTGTCGTAATCAGCCCAAGTGTTGCCGTAGCCAAAACCTGTGCTTAATCCATTAGGGCTAACTTTTAAAAATTGCCCATTCCCTAAATTTTGATACAAAGCGCGGCGGATAACAAACAAATCTTGTAAGCCGTCATTGTTAAAGTCTATCCAACTTGCTCCCTGATAGCCGTTTTGGCTCAAAGGCGCGCCTGCTACGACGGGGTTGGAAGTGTCGGTGATTTTGGTAAAAGGTTGCGCGGTGGCAATCCCAAAAATGCTGCAAAATGCAAGTAAGAAAAATGTTTTGCGAAATGTTGCCATAAAAAATCATTGGTTAAAAATGAATGATGTGGCAAAATTCGAGGGAAAAAAACACAAAAAAGCCCTATCCGATAGGATAAGACACGATTTTTTTAAGAAAAATGCACCTTCCGAAACTCCGTAGGAGAATAACCTGTTTGTTTTTTGAAAGCCGCGTTAAAAGTCGCCTTGTTGCTATAACCTACATCAAAAGCAATGGCGAGAATTTTGTTATTTTCTGCTTCCTTTGACAATAAAAGTTGTTTTGCCGTTTCAATTCGGTATTTGTGCAAATAATCGGCAAAGGAAGTGTGCAATTCTTCGTTTAACACTTGGGAAAGATGATGCGTAGAAATGCCTATTTTCTCTGCTAAATCTGCTATTTTCAGTTCGCTATCTAAATAAGGCTGCGTTGTTTGCATGAGTTTTTCGAGTTGTTGGGCATAAGTTGCCGCTTTTTCTGGTGTTAAAGAAGATTTCTCATATTTAGCGGTAAGGGTATTCAACACAAAGCCTTGAAAGATTTTGGGTTGCCAAAATCCCATAAAACCGACCACATAAATCGTAAGCGACATAATGCCAGAAAGGGCATAATCATATTCAGGGCGAATGATTTTCACCCAAACCATGACATAATACGCCAACAAACTTAATGTATATAAAACATATAAACCGACTATTGTTTGAAGCCATTTGTTTCGAATTTTCTCATCTTCTAAGGCAAAACGATTGAGTAGCAATTTATCCTCCTTTATCAACCGAAACAGCAGAAAAGCATACACAAATAGACTCACTAATTGCAGCCAAACGCTCATTTCCCAAGTACCAACAATGAGCCATTTTAAAGGAGGATACGTTTTAAAAAGGAAGATTTTTTGTGCTTTTGCTAGGGTTTGTAAAGGCAAGGTAAGGAAATAAATTATCAAAAAGGGAAAAAAGTGATAATAATATTTTCGAGGTAAAGCATTATCTTTCAAGGTTTTCAAATAAAGATATAGGCTTGGTCCAAATAATAAAATCATGCCTTCGCCCCAACCTTGTAGAAAGGGAAGTTGCTGGTTAAAATGTGTCCAATAGCCTACGTAATAGAGCAAAGAAACGGAAAACGACCCAATGAGCAGGCTTAATA
>JBJXHA010000696.1:0-4131 GCA_046160275.1 Bacteroidia bacterium
TAATGATGCGAATTAAATTATCCACATCATCAGGTTCCATGCTTTTTGCTCTTTCAAAATACACAAAAGCAGTTTTATAGTCTTCTAAATTTGCGTAACATTGCCCTATTCTGCTGATATTTTCATAATCATCAGAGCGAATATTTTCTATTCTTAAACGATAATTTATTGCTTCTTTCCACTTCCTTTCCGTTTCATAGCATTTTACTATCATTCTCAGCGCAGCAATATTTTCTCTTTCTATTTTCAATGCCTGCTCCAGAGAAAGAATGGCTCCTTTGATATTTTTCTCTTTGTTCATTGCCTGTTCCGCTTCCACAATACAGCGTGTTACTTTTGAAAGAATAATTTCCTTCAAAGAAGTTTGATTGATACATAATTTTTTCTCAAATACATCTTTGTGCGGATTTTCAGGATAATTTGCATAAAAGTTATAATAGTCTGCAACAATATTAAGGTAAGGCGAAAACTCATTTGCTAAATACATAGATTGCCAAAAAGCATTTGCTTCATCTTCTCTCATTTTCCCTTTTTGGGTAGTTTTATCTTTTATTCCCAAACAAAGCAAATACTTATAACTATCAGCCAAAGGAAGATAATTTACATAATTAGAAAAGTTCTCTCCCTCAAAATCTGCATCAGCCGCTTGAATATTTTCCTTTAAAATCTCATTTTCGGGATAAAAAGGTAAGAAACAATGCATAGGGGTTTCCGTAAAAAAAGGTTGGGTGAAAATTCCTTTAGGAACATTCACGGAATGATGAAGCTGATAAGTTAAAATAAAGTCAATTACTCGGCAAGCCTTTTGAATTTTTTGCTCATTTTGTAACGCTGTTAACTTATTCTTTAGTTCTTTTTCATAGAACCAACGATTTGTATTATAATTTAAAGCCAAAACTAAACCCACTAAGGCGCGTTTCCAAACATTTTCCTCCTCCACTGCCAAAAAATCTATTAAGATATTCACTTTTTTGACATCAAATTTGGGTGAATGTATCAAACTTAAGGTCAGTGCTGAAATAACAACCACTTGGTGGTGCCATTCAAACTTTTCATTATTTCCTCTTACCTTATGAATGTCATTGATATGCACATCTTTTAGCGTTTCGGCTGCATAAATATCCTCAAAAAGAAAATGAATAAAGCCCTTTTTAAAGTTTGGGAGGTCTATTTTTTCATTAAAACTAATTTCATTTTCTTCATTAAAGCGTTTTCTTTCTTCTAAGGCTGTTAGAATTTCCTTTTTAGAGCTATTAAAATTAATTTTTTGTAAATCTTGGCTTTTTACCAAAAACAACTTTTCCAATTCCGACTTTTCGGATTCAGTGGGTATAGGCGTGAAGGGAATAACCTGCCCAATGCTAGGAGAGGCAAATGTTTCTAATACTTGAGAAGAAGGAAAACCAATAAGTTCATGTAATTTTTGGCATTTTTCAAAAGGGATATTTGTATCACCTTCACTTTCAATCTCTTCTAATAATTTTAAAAGCCCTTGTATAATACGAGTTCTATGAATCTTATCATCATCTGTTCCATTAACAAAGGCTTTGTCATTTTTTTGATAATCATGAGAAAGCATGATCGCCTCAGTTTTAAGGTCACTATATCCTTTATTTCCCTTTAAATACTCAATAATCGCTTTAATAGCTTTTCCTACTTTTCTAGAATCAGCAATTAAATCTTGAATATGTTCGACAAAATCGGCAGTTTTCACCATAGTAATTATATTGTTTCAGCCTCAAAAAAGAAGTGCAATAATAGCAAAATTGAAAATCAAAACAAAAAATGTTTCTTTATTGTACCTCCCCTCGTTTTTTACCCCTCCAACATCTTCTTCAAAATCTCCACTGCCGCAAACGCTACCGACGTTCCTGGTCCAAAAATGGAGGTAACGCCATTTTCATAGAGAAAATCGTAATCTTGGCGTGGAATAACACCACCTGCCACGATTAAAATATCTTCTCTGCCGAGTTGATTGATTTCGGCGCGAAGTTGAGGAATGAGGGTTTTATGTCCTGCTGCTAAACTCGAAACGCCTACGATATCCACATCATTTTCAATGGCTTGCATCGCAACTTCAGAAGGCATTTGAAAAAGGGGACCGATGTCCACGTCAAAACCGATGTCGGCAAAACCTGTGGCAATAATTTTTGCGCCTCTATCATGTCCGTCCTGCCCCATTTTTGCCACCATAATACGCGGGCGGCGACCTTCAATTTTGGCAAATTCATTGGCTAATGCCTGCGCTTGTTCAAACAACTCATTATTCATAGATTCACGAGAATAAACGCCTGAAACAGAACGAATTTCGGGTTGATAACGTCCATACACTTTTTCCAAAGCGAAAGAAATTTCACCCAAAGTTGCGCGATTTCGGGCAGCTTCTATTGCCAAAGCTAATAAGTTACCTGTTTGATTTTGAGCCGCTTCTGTCATTTTTCCTAAAGAAATTTGCACATCTGCTTCGTTTCTTCGCGCCTTCAATTCTTCCAACTGACGAATTTGTTGCGCCCGCACTGCCGTATTATCTATGTCTAAAATGTCTAACGTTTGGTCATTTTCTACTTGATAACGGTTTACACCCACAATAATATCCTTTTGCGCATCAATTTTTGCTTGTTTTCGCGTTGCCGCCTCCTCAATTCGCAACTTAGGAATCCCCAATTCAATCGCCTTCGCCATTCCGCCATGCTGCTCGATTTCCTCCATCAACATCCATGCTCTTTCGGCTAATTGTTGCGTCAAATATTCGATATAATAAGAGCCTCCCAAAGGGTCAATCGCCTTTGTGATGCCTGTTTCTTCTTGTAAATAAAGTTGAGTATTTCGGGCAATTCTCGCAGAAAAATCAGTAGGCAAGGCAATCGCTTCATCTAAGGCATTCGTATGCAAAGATTGTGTATGTCCCAAAGCTGCCGCCATCGCCTCGATGCAAGTACGCGCCACATTGTTAAAAGGGTCTTGCTCGGTAAGCGACCAGCCCGAAGTTTGGCAATGTGTACGCAAAGCCATTGATTTAGGATTTTTAGGGTTAAATTGCTTCACAATTTTTGCCCACAGCAAACGCGCTGCCCGCATTTTGGCAATTTCCGTATAAAAATTCATGCCGATTCCCCAGAAAAAGGACAATCTTGGGGCAAAAGCATCAATGTCCAAACCCGACTGAATCCCTGTACGCAAATATTCCCAACCATCAGCCAAAGTATAAGCCAACTCGAGGTCAGCTGTTCCCCCTGCTTCTTGAATGTGATAGCCCGAAATCGAAATCGAATTAAATTTGGGCATAAATTGGGAAGTATAGCTAAAAATATCGGCAATCAAACGCATGGAAGGCGCAGGCGGATAAATATAGGTGTTGCGCACCATAAATTCCTTCAAAATGTCATTTTGAATCGTGCCACTTAGTTGTGCTTGCGCTACGCCTTGTTCTTCGGCAGCCACAATAAAAAACGCCAAAATAGGAATCACCGCGCCGTTCATTGTCATCGAAACCGACATTTGGTCAAGGGGAATTTGGTCGAATAGGCGTTTCATATCTTCCACAGAATCAATGGCAACCCCCGCTTTTCCCACATCTCCTTCTACGCGAACATGGTCAGAATCATAGCCGCGATGCGTGGCAAGGTCAAAAGCTACGGACAAACCTTTTTGCCCCGCCGCGAGGTTTCTGCGATAAAAAGCATTCGAAGCCTCTGCCGTAGAAAAACCTGCATATTGGCGAATTGTCCAAGGTTGATGAACATACATCGTACTGTAAGGACCACGCAAAAAAGGTGGAATCCCTGCGGCAAAACCCAAATGCTGCGCCGTTGCTATGTCTTCTTTTTGAAAAAAAGACTTGACAGGAATTTGCTCAGGCGTTTCCCAAAGGGAAGTTTCAACCTGTGGCGCGGCTTTTGCCTCGCTATGAAGTGCTAAATTTACAAAATCTGGACGCATAAATAGCTATAAAGAATGAGCGATAAACTACAAGGGGAAACTTGTAATTTATCGCCCACAAAGTTAGTTTTTTTGTAAGTGAAAACAAATTATTGTGGAACTATGACAATTTTTGTGGTTTGTCCAAATTGCTTCATCTGCTCCTTTTGAAAATCATTGATTTTCAAGCGATGCGGCAGTTAAAGCAGCCGC
>JBJXHA010000697.1:0-5197 GCA_046160275.1 Bacteroidia bacterium
AATTAACGGGAGATGTTTTGTCTTTCGTTTTCCCCAATGATTATGACCATAGCGAAGCCCTAATCATTGACCCTACGGTTGTGTTTTCCACTTATACAGGCTCAACGCAAGACAACTGGGGATTTACGGCTACTTATGATAACAATGGAAATGCCTTTGGTGGAGGAATTATCTTTAACCAAGGTTTCATGTCGGTAGGCTCTACGGGATTTCCTATTTTGGGAGCATTTCAAGGTAGTTTTCAAGGGGGAGAAAGAGATGCAACGATTACCAAATATAGTCCATCAGGAAATAGCTTGATTTTCTCTACCTATTTAGGGGGCGAACAGAAAGACCAACCTCACAGCTTGGTAGCCGATGTCAATGGCAATTTGTTTGTGTTAGGGCGTACAAGTTCTAACGATTTTCCTATGCAGGGTCCTAGTTATGATAATTCGCATAATGGTGGTTCTGATATTTTTCTTGCAAAATTTAGCCCGACAGGAGCTTTACTTACTTCTACCTTCGTAGGAGGGACAGGTGATGATGCGGTGAATTATTCGGACAATGACAACCTAGTAGGAGATTTAAAATATAACTATGGTGATGATGCACGTGGAGAAATTATCGTAGATAATGCAGGAAATTGTTATGTTGCTTCTTGTACAAAATCGTCTAACTTCCCCACCACAGGTAGTGCCTTTCAACCCAATTTTCAAGGAGGGCAAGATGGAGTCGTATTCAAAATGAATTCTTCTTTAAGCGCACTTTTGTGGTCTGGTTATTTAGGAGGGAGCGGAAATGATGCAGCCTATTCCTTAGAAATTGACGATAATCAAAATGTTTTTGTGGCAGGGGGCACCAAAAGTGGGAACTTCCCTGTTACGGGAAATGTTGTTCAAAATTCCTTTGCGGGCGGTGGGATTGATGGTTTTTTGACGAAAATTAGCCCAAACGGAGCAACTCTTCTGAAATCTACTTACATTGGCACGTCTAGCTACGACCAATGTTATTTCGTAAAAATAGACAAACAAAATCGAATATACCTTTTTGGGCAAACAGAAGGCTCAATGTCTTTTATTGGTGGTGTTTATGGACAGCAAAATGCCAAACAGTTCATTTCTCGCTTAGACAATGACCTTGTTGCATACGATTTGCGCACAACGATTGGAACGGCGGGTTCAGCCTATCCAAACATCTCCCCTACTGCCTTCTTGGTGGACATTTGTGGAAATATTTACATTTCAGGTTGGGGGGGCGAAATCGTTACTGGGCAGAGTAGTGCAGGAACATTCAATATGCCGCTCTCGCCTGATGCCTACGATAATACAACAGATGGAACTGACTTTTACCTTGCTGTATTAGATAAGAATGCACAGGGTTTGTTATATGCTACTTATTTTGGCGGAAATAACTTAGGCGAACATGTGGATGGTGGCACAAGCCGCTTTGATAAAAATGGGGTGGTTTATGGCGCTGTGTGTGCAGGTTGTGGCAGCTCTAATGGGTTTCCAACTACGCCAGGTGCATGGAGTCAGCAAAATAATAGTAACAACTGTAACCTAGCAGTTTTTAAAATTGACATGGGATTTTCGGGAATTGAGGGTGGATTTTTACCTACCGATATTGCAGGAAATGTCGTAAACAATTCACAAGGCTGCGCTCCTTTTGAAGTTCATTTTTTGAATACTACTACGGGTACCGACCCTAACACCACCATTTATTCTTGGTATTTTGGCACAACTGGTGCTACTTCTAACCAAGCGCAACCCGTTTATACCTTCACTACACCAGGCGTTTATTCCGTTTCGATGTATATTAATGACCCAACAAATTGTAATCCTTTAGATACAGTCATCAAAACGATTACCGTTCACGCGCCTCCCTTGGTTGATGCGGGACCTACACAAGTCATTTGTCTAGGAGGAGTAGGTGCAACTTTGCAGGCTTCGGGTGCAATAAATTACACATGGACTCCTGCTACGGCATTGAGTTCTACCGTAATTCCGAATCCAGTAGCAACTCCGACAAGCAATACTTTATATACAGTTACAGGAACAGATTCGCATGGTTGTTCGGCTTCGGATACGGTGAGCGTTGTGTTAAGCAATCAAATTACGGTAGCTGCACGTGAAGATACCTTGATTTGTCAAGGTACTACGGCTCCTCTTTCGGCTCAAGCGAGTGTACCTGCCGCGTATTCTTGGTATCCTCCTGTGAATCTATCTAATCCTAATATTCAAAATCCAACGGTAACACCTCCTAATACAACCGTTTATTATATAGAAGCAACTGACGCATTAGGTTGTAAAGCCGTTGATAGCGTGCAAATCGCAGTATTTACCACCCAAACGATTAATGATACGGTTATTTGTGATGGGGCAGAAGTTACTTTGTATTCGTTAGGTGGAGTTACCTTCTCTTGGTTTCCAGCGACTTATTTAAGTAATGCATCCATACAAAATCCGATAGCACATCCGCCAAGCCCTATTGCTTATACCTTAACCGCCGTCAATGAAATTGGTTGTGTCAGCTCTGATGTGGTAAATATTGGCGTGCAAACGCTTCCTACCGCCAACGCGGGAGCAAATCAAACAATGTGCGTGGGGCAATCGGTTAGCCTTTCGGGAAGTGGCGGCTTAACCTACTCTTGGTTTCCGACCACAGGTTTAAGCAGTGGCAATAACCCAAATCCAACAGCTTCTCCTAGCAATAGCACCTCTTATTTATTAACTGTTTTTGATGATTTGGGTTGCCACGACCATGATACAGTATCCGTAACAGTTAATCCATTGCCCACCATTTTTATTAATGCCCCAAACAAAATTTGTATAGGTGACACCGCAAATTTACAAGCAAGTGGCGCACTTACTTATAGTTGGACTCCAAACCCCAGCCTTACGGCTACGAATATTCCTAACCCAAAGGCTTTTCCTGATAAAAGTGTAACTTATTTTGTAACGGGTTTGGACATAAATGGTTGTAGTAATACAGCAAATACCACCGTAGAGGTGATTCCTACGCCCAAAACAGTATTAGACGGCGAAAATCAAACTTGTATTGGTGGCAGTATTGTGTTGAGTGCTTATGGTGGGATAAATTATATTTGGAGTACAGGCGACTCCACTGCTACCATTTATGTGCAGCCTACCGAGCCAAAATGGTATTATTGTACGGCGTATGTAGATGGTTGCATTGGAACACCAGATTCCATTTTTGTAGATGTGTTGTTTGATAAACCTATTGCAAACTTTACCGCCGATACCACTTTTGGATTTAATCCGACCATCGTACATTTCACCAATTTAAGCACCAATTCAGATGCCTATATTTGGAATTTTGGCACAGGCGCGCCCATTTCGCAAGCCGAAAATCCTACACATGTTTTTGCTAATGTAGGCGAATTTCAGGTTTCTTTGATTGCGATTAATGACAACGGTTGCAAAGATACGGCTTATTTACAAGTGGTTACAGAAGGCGTAACACTTTATGTTCCCACAGCATTTAGCCCCAATGGAGATGGTTTTAATGAGGAGTTTCTTGCCAAACATTATGGTATCAAAGACCTGCACGTTAGCATTTATGACCGATGGGGCATACGCATTTATGAAGCTTTTGACTTAGAATTTCGTTGGGACGGCAAATACAAAGGGCAAGATGTTCCCGAAGGCGTATATGTTTGGGTGATTGATGGCTACGGCTACGACAACCGAAAATATGAGAAAAAGGGAACGGTAACGGTGATACGGTAAGCGAAGATATAATTGATGAGGCTGTCCCAAAATGGCATTTATACGATATTTGAATAAATATTTGTTATTTAAATTGGCTTTTTATAGATAAATTGTAAAAAAGGGTTGCTTTAACCTCAAAAACTAACAAATTATCATTTTTGAAAATCAATTTTAACCTTTTTGGACAGCCTCATTGCATCAAAATTTGCAAATTTTCTAAAACCGACTTGTGCAATTATTTCTTGGGGTAGTCCTACAAACGTAATTCTTTGGTTGGCATTTCAGCTTCGTGACCAAACAAAGCAGATTTAAGAATTGGCAGCATTACATTTTTGGTTACCCATCAGAGTAATCAAAAAACTACGCCCATCTTTAAGAAAATATACCTTCCATTAATATTAAATTGTGTTGCTTCTCTTGAATACATAGTTCTTCCCCCTAGATTTGTTCCAGCAGAGCCATTAGGTATAATTTTATCTGGATAAACGTTAAAAATATTATAAGCTTCTATACTCAAATTCATTTTATCAGAGAAGTTATATTTTATGATAAAGTCAGTCAATGTCTTTGACGAAAAGGTTTGGTCTCTTGATTCCATGACGCTTAGAGGCTCATTTATTTTAAAATAACGCCAAGTGACTGCTCCAAATAATGTATTATGAATTCCTACCCCCCATTTCCCCAAAAAATAATCTAAATTAAATATTCCCTTATATAAAGGTCTTATAGACTCTATTCTTGATTTTTCTTTCCTATCAAACAAGATATTACCTTCATTTTTTAATGGTTCAGGCGTTTTTAAATCACTTACTTGCGTTTTATTATAATTCCCAGCTAAGGTTAGAATAAAACTATGTTTATCATCTTTTCTATATTTAAAGCGTAAGTTTGCGTCTACTCCTAAAGTTTGAGAGTTTACACCATTGGTAAAAAACTTTAAAGATGTCGCGTTATTGGGTGCTAATAAAGAATCAATTAGAGAAACCGTAGATGTATCAGAGTCCCCCAATCCTCCAGTAAACACTATCCTATCATTAATAAGCGAATAATAGCCATCCAATACGACAGACAAAGATACCTCTTTGCTAAGGATGAAATCGCTTGTAAACCCTACACTAAAATTATTACCTTTTTCTGACTTTAATTTGGGAACGCCTAAAAGGTTCAATGCTTTACTTTCATTATTAAATGTAATTTGATTTGAAAGCGTTCCATTTGATACAAGTGTTTGTACGTTACTAAGATAAATTTGGTGCAAAGAAGGCGCACGAAACCCATGAGAAAAAGAAGTGCGCAAAACAAATTTTGCTTTTGCGTCCTCACTTTTAGAAAAATCCCATCGAGCATTTGCGTTATAACTAAGATTGCCTCCAAAATCAGAATAATTTTCATAACGACCTGCAAGAGTTGTAAGTAAATGTTTCTTAAAAAATTCGCCTTGCGCGTCTGCATAAAAGCCACCATTATACCTATATTGATTTACG
>JBJXHA010000698.1:0-4481 GCA_046160275.1 Bacteroidia bacterium
CGTAAACTCTTGGTCATAAAGCGGATCTTCTTCAATGTTATAAGTCGCAATAGCGGAAGGTGGCAAATCTTGTGGCGAAACCGCAGGGCTTTTTTCCGTAGGCTGCGAAAAGGTTGGCAAAGGTTGCTTATTCACCGAAGTAGAAGCTGTAGGACGTGGCGTAGGCAACACTTCGCTTGGTGTTTCCACGTTTTTAGGGCTGTCTATTTTCGCGATAATTGGAGGGGTTGCAATAGGTGTAGGTTTAGGTGTATTACTTGCTACTACAGGCTGTGGTTTAGTCTTAGGAAGAAATTTTGCAGGATCGTTTTTATGCGCAGTATAGCCTCCCGTTCTAAGCAAATAATAAGTAGCAGATACTTCTATTGGGATACGCTTTCCTACCATCCAGACATTTGCGCGAAATAAATCATCTTCCTTTACACTGTGTTTTTGCGCCAATTCCTTCAAAGTAATAGGACCCGTTGCAAGTTGAGGCTCTAACCATGTTTTGGGCGCGCTTGAAATACGCATTCCTTCTTCATAAGCAATTTTGTAAGCCAAAGCACGCATCGCATACCAATGCAAGTTTTCATCAACCGTCATTTGTTTTTTGCCATAATATTCAGGGTTTGTGTGTTGCACGCCGCCTGTAAGCCCTTCATAATAAGCAATAACAGCATATATCCAATTATTAAAATCGGCATTTGCACGGTTAAAATAAGTTGCCGCCGCTTGACTAGACCTAAAAATATGCTTTCGCTCATCCAGTAAGGAATCAATACGCAAACCCATTTCTCTAGCGGGGTCTGCTTTAAACTGCCAAAAACCCACCGCATTAGAGGACGAAACCGCCTCTGCTTGCAAATTACTTTCTTGGATTGCCAAATATTTCAAATCATCGGGAACACCTGCATCTTGAAAAGCCTCCTCAATAAAAGGCATATAAGTTTCGGCTTTGTCCACCGCCAGATTAAAATAGCGTGGATTTTCGTACAGCTTTTTTACGTGCTGTTGAATTTTTTCTTGCGCACCTTCTGTTAAGGTCAATTCTATCCCACAATACATCATTTTTTCAGGCACAGTTACTTGCCTTGATGTATGATGATAACGCAAAGAAATAAACAAAGAGAGGAGTAATAATAATCGCATAAACTAGCACTATAGAGGTTGATTTTGTGGAATGAGATAAGCAAACAAGGCAAGCTAAGTAATTGATAATTAATAAATGATAATGGAGAATTACCGCAACTTGCTCACGATGAGTATTTTTGTAAAATCATTAACATAAACTAATTCTTACCGAGTACTTATCTTAATATAAAACAGGAAATCATTTATTTTTCTTACTTTTTTCGAATCATCATAATGCCATCTCTTACAGGCAATAAGACACATTCTACGCGAGAATCTTGCTTCACGAAGTCATTGAATTGCTGTAAATGTAAGGTATCTTTATCATTCGAAACTGCGGGGGACAATACTTTTCCACTCCAAAGCACATTGTCTGCTAAAATTACGCCACCTTTTCTTACTTGAGGTAAGATTAGTTCATAATAATTCAAATAATTCTCTTTATCAGCATCTAAAAACACCAAATCCCAAGTATCTGTTAAGGTAGGAATGAGCTGCTTTGCATCACCAATTTTGAGTTCAACTTTCTCTCCAAATCCTGCCTTTTCCACATAAAAACGAATCATATCGGCTAATTCAGGTTCTTTCTCTAAGGTAATAAGTTTGCCATTTTCTGTCAATCCCTCCGCCAAACAGATACAAGCATATCCGGTATAAGTGCCTACTTCTAAAATTCGTTGAGGGTGTAACATTTTGGACAAAAATGCCAATAATCTCCCTTGAAAATGCCCTGATAACATACGCGGATACAAAACTTTCAAGTGCGTTTGGCGGTTCAACTCCTGCAAAATTGCGGGTTCTTCGGAGCTATGCGCCTCCACATATTCAGTCAGTTCTTTTGCGAGAAAATCCATATTTTTTTAAATGAAAAAGGATAAGTCAATTTTTCTGTCAGCTCAATATAAACAGTGAAAATAGGCTTCAAAGTTATCTTTTCTTCTTAGTTTTTCCAAAAAAAATAATAGCAGGCAGGGGGGAGAAGCGTAAGCAATTGTGCAGAAAGTAGTAATTCACGGCCAAATTCGTAACTTATTTTGGTTCTTCAAATGTTATTACAGAACTAGCATTTGTAACGGCTGCTTTAGCTGCATATTTGCTTGAAAATCAATGATTTTCAAAAGAGGGCAGCTAAAGCAGCCCGTACAATCCCGCAATAACTTTCTATGAACCCTTATTTTGTATGTGTTACTAAGAGAAAAATAGTGCGAAGCAGAGAAACTTTCATACCCTCAAAAACTAGGGAAAATGTAGGAAAAACCTCAAAAAATCTCTTATGTGATAAAAGTTACAAATAAGTCTGTTGGGAATTGGGAACTTGCGTGCGATTTTTAAGAAAAAAAATACTTGCTTACTTGGTTCTATTGGAATCAAATTTTGAAAGGAAAAGCATAAAAGCGCGTATCTTTGCAAAAAAAATTTAATCAAAAGATGAACATAGACGAAACATATTCCGCATTATTCCGCAGTTTGTATCCTTTTTTAGAAGAAGGCTTGAAGCAAGAAATGTTGACAGCAGGTGTCATAAAAACTTTTAAGGAAAATGAGCAAATCATGCGCACAGGGCAATACTTCACTTCTACTGTTTTGATTTTGAAAGGTTTAGTGAAATTGTATAGAGAGGGCGATGAAGGAGAGGAGTTTTTTATGTATTACATTGAGCCGGGGCAGGCTTGTGCTTTGTCTATGATTTGCGCCACAAAAAGCGAAAGTAGTCAAGTGATGGCAAAGGCTGTCAGTGAAACCGTTGTTTTTGCGGTGCCAATTCAATTAATGGACGAATGGATGAAAAAATACAAAACTTGGTATTATTTTGTGCTAGAAACTTATCGCTCTCGGTTTGAAGAATTATTGGTTGTGGTGGATAATATTGCATTTAAGGCGATGGACGAAAGATTGGTATTTTACCTCCAAAAACACCAAAAAACCTTAGCCTCTAGCATCATTCCCGTAAACCATCAAACCATTGCCAATGAACTCGGCACCTCTCGTGAAGTGATTTCTCGTTTGCTCAAGAAATTGGAGCAATTAGGGCGCGTAAAATTGCATAGAAATCACATTGAGTTGATAAAATTATAGCGAATTTTTCGGAAACCCTATATAAAATTCTTGCCTTACTTATTTGTAACAAATCGTTTCTTTTCTTTACCAATTCCCAATGAGTTCCGTTTACTCATTGGGAATTTTGCTATTGAAACTGTCATTGTGGGCATAATTAAGCGCAGGAACGACAATTCATGCAAAAAACACGAAAGCTAACGAATATCATTCTCCATTATTCATTCTCAATTTGCCAATTCATGTATAATCTTATAAATGAAAAAAGTACTCCCCTAACGCAGTTGCCCAAAAACAGCAATTTGGTAAACTTTTCAGAATTTAAAGAATTGTATTCGAACTCGCCTTTTCGTAGTTTTTCGATTAAATATGTAATAGAGGGCTACGAAAAATACACCGTAAATGGCAAGGTCTATCCCATTCAAACGGGGCAGTATTTGTTGGCGAATCATTTTTGCGAAGGTAGTATCGAAATTGATAGCCGCAAGGCGGTGAAAGGTTTGTGCATTGACATTGCTCCTGAAATTCTTTCGGAGGTTGTGGCTTGTTTTCGCCAACCTGATGCGCCCATTTGCGACCTCGCGCTCGACACTTTTTTTAATACTTCTCATTTTTTAGAGAACCAATATGCAGCCCAAGAAACGCAACTTGGCAACTGTTTATTGACCTTGGCAAAAGAGGTTGCGCAAAACCCCCATTTATTGCAAAATGTTAGCCCTGCTTTTTATTTTAACCTTGCCGAAAAAATGATTGCCGACCATCTTTCCATTTACAAGCAATTGCAAAATGTGAAAACGGTCAAAATCGCGACTAAAAAAGACTTATTTCGCCGCGTTTCGAAAGGCAAACTTTTTATAGACCAATATTTCACCCATTCATTCGACATTGCGGAAGTTGCCCAAGAAGCCACGCTTTCTGAGTATCATTTTTTTCGCTTATTCAAAAATATGTATCAACTCAGCCCCTATCAATATTTACTCCAAAAACGCCTGCATTATAGCCTAGAAATGCTTAAACAAGGAAATACAAGCATCACCGAAATTGCCGAAAATGCAGGTTTTTGTGATGTTCATGCATTTAGCAAGGCTTTTAAAAAGCACTTTGGAGCTAGTCCTTCGGCTTTTTTACATATTTCTCCAACTGCTTTTCTATCTCTCTTCCCCTCAAATCTTTGTGGAGAATACGCCCATCAGGAGCAATCAAAAAAGTGGTAGGTAAACTCTCAACTTTGTATAAATTAGCAATTTTTGCTGCAGTTTTCATAATGCTTGAAACTTGCTTTTTATCATTTTACATAAAAATTTGGGTTAATT
>JBJXHA010000699.1:0-3895 GCA_046160275.1 Bacteroidia bacterium
GCTAACTCACTAACTAAAAGAACCCACACGCCGGAGTTTGCCTCCATTTCCTCTAAATAATCAGGTAGCTTTTGCATAAGGTCAAAACCCAAAGTAAACAACAAATATTCGCTATCTTTTTGTAGAATACCAAAACCTTTGCTTTTTTCAACAAAAAAATAATAACTTTTAATCGTGCCCTTTTTTAGCCATTCACTTGATTCGCTTTCATTTGGAACACTTTCAAGTTTTCTAACTTCCTTATCCTCAATTCTTTCTGCATACTTTTCAGACTCAGCAGCTCGTTTTTTCAAAGCAAGAAAAACAGTCTCAATATGCTCTGTCATTGTCCTATTCCTTCCCATAGTTATGCCTTCCAATAAGCAGTAAATGGATGATTTGCTTCCTCTATTAACATTTTTCTAAAAGCTCTGTAATACAACTCTCTTTCAAATCTCCCTACTCCGCCTTTGGATGCACGTTGATTGATTTTCTCGTTCAGTTCGGGTAAGTCTACCCATTCCGCCAATTCGAGTATTTCCATATTCTTCATTTTAGTTACTAGATTATTTATAATGCTCTCGCACTTTTCCCTAGCTTTACCTTTCTGTTCTAACGAATTTTCCGCGCCATTTATTCCTATTATATATTCGGTCAAAGCGAATACAAAACCCACTCTTGCAGGCTGCGAGCCAAAAATAGCCAAGCCAGAGTTAATTTTTTTGAGTTCTACTTCCCCATAACATCCCTCTTCTATCCTAGCAAATTCTGCATCCAATAAGGTTATCATCCTTAATATGCTAATAAAAATATTCGTAAAATCATTAGCGCGTGCTGAGTTCACAAAATCTAACCTTTTAAACTCATCAGCGACCTCTTCATTCGTATCAGGGTCTATCGTCTTTGCCCCGAACACAATAAAAAGTATCAACACATCGGAGGAAGGATATTGCCCTGCTGCCTTTCGCGTATTATTTTTTGTATCTTTGTTCAGAAGGTCTATGCTGTCTCCTAATGACGCTTTGATTTCTTTTTCAACATCAGCATACAGCACCTTAATTTGCCTATCTAATTTCCAAGGAATTTGCCCTGTATTTAGTACTAACATTCTGTAAATGAGGCTTCTAACAGAAGTCGCTAACCAAAATTCTATCCTTATAAGTTTGTTTGAGAAATCGACAGTAGAATTTGGAGGTAACAATATTTCTGCGATAGCGGTTGTTCGTTGCATTCCATCAATGATGCTAATATGATGTCTTTTCGTTACAATTTTTGATATAATTGTTTGAACTCCATTATTATCTTGCTTACTATAAAAATCCAAAATATTTTCGTATTCTTCTTCCTCTATTACAGAACCCAATACAATAGAGGGGATAACAGAACCTTCTTTTATGTCTTTTACCATTCTTTCCCTAATAATTCTAGCAGATTTAGTAGTCAACGGAGGACGTTGATTTTCTATACCTCCTACATTTTGGTATATCCCCTTCACAAAAGCGTAATAGTCTCCCATTTTAACCTCTGTTAAAATAGAAAAACAATTCACCTTTTTGTCATTTAAAGCATGAATAAATTTAAACATAATATCAAGTAAATTTATGCAAAGCTAAAAAGATTTTAGTAAAACTTCAAATTTGAATTGACATTCGCGCTTTTATATTTTTATTGCTACACAGAATTTACGTTATTTGTAACCTTATTTTGGTTCATTAATTCCCATTTTTATGAAATATTTTTCCCCAGTCGTATTGATTTTCATTGTGTTATTTGCCCTCTCTACTAGCAAAGCACAAAACCTGAATGTTTCTGTCATACCTGCACCTGCAAGTATAGCTTCGACCTGTACCCAACCGAGTTGTCACTTTTTGTTTTCGGAGAAAGTAACGGTTGTTTATGATGATGCAAGCAGCGAAACTTCAGCTAAAGTTTTTCAGTCACAAATGAAATTGCTTTTTCGGGTAGAAGTTGAGATTATTCCACAAAGTTGTTACAATCAAACAGATAAAGTCATTTTTTTAAAGAAATTACCGAATACTCGCCCTACTTTTTTGCCGCCTCATGTTCCTGAAACGAGTTATGCTGCGGCTTATAAATTGACAGTAAATGCCGAAAAAGTAGAAATTCAAGGGCAAGAAATTGGGCTTTTTTATGGCTTACAAACGCTTTTGCAACTGGTTCAAAGGCAAGAAAAAAATTACTTTTTTCAAAATGTAGTCATTGCCGATTACCCTAATTTTACTTGGCGCGGAATGCACTTAGATGTGTGCCGTCATTTTTTTCCTGTGGAATTTATCAAGAAATATTTGGATTGGATGGCTTTTTACAAGCTGAATACTTTTCATTGGCACTTAACAGAAGACCAAGGTTGGCGCATTGAAATCAAAAAATATCCGAAATTAACGGAAATTGGCTCAAAACGAAAAGAAACAATAATTGCCAAAAACTTTAAGCCCTATAAAGGTGATGGCATCGAACATAGTGGATTTTATACACAAGCGGAAATTCAGGAAATCGTAAAATATGCGGCAGATAGGCAAATTACGGTAGTGCCTGAAATCGAAATGCCGGGTCACGCGCTTGCGGCTTTGGCGGCTTATCCTGAATATTCTTGCACAGGTGGGCCTTTTGAGGTGGCTACGACTTGGGGCGTTTTTGATGATGTATATTGTCCGAAAGAAAATACCTTTCAATTTATAGAAGATATTTTATCGGAAGTATGTGCTTTATTTCCAAGCACTTATATTCATATTGGTGGCGATGAATGTCCCAAAGAAAGGTGGAAACATTGCAAAGATGCCCAGGCTGTGATGAAAAGAGAAAACCTTAAAAATGAGGAGGAATTACAAAGTTATTTCATTCGCAGGGTGGAAAAAATATTGGAAGCAAGGGGAAAACGCTTGATTGGTTGGGACGAAATTTTGGAAGGGGGGCTTGCCCCTAATGCTACCGTAATGTCTTGGCGTGGTACAAAAGGCGGAAAAGCAGCGATTTTATCAGGACACGATGCGGTGATGTCGCCTGGAAGTCATTGTTATTTTGACCATTATCAAGGCAATGAAAAAACTGAGCCTTTGGCGATTGGAGGTTTTACCCCTTTAAAAAAAGTCTATGAATTTCAACCTGATGAGGCGTTGAAAGAAGTGCAGGGGCAAAAAAATCTAGGGCGAATTTTGGGAGCACAGGCAAATGTTTGGACAGAATACATGGCAAGCAGCGACCATGTAGAATATATGGTATTCCCGCGCTTATTGGCACTTTCGGAGGTGCTTTGGTCTCAAGCAGACAAGCGAAAATGGTGGGATTTTCAACAGCGTTTGCCACATCATTTGGCATTGCTTGACGAAGGCGGAGTGAACTATCGTTTGCCTGAACCCTATGGCATTCAAAATGATACAGTGGCAAATTCGACTTACAGTGTTGCCTTAAAACCTTTTCATTCGGAAGCAAAAACGTTTTATTCCATTAACAAAAGTATAGAATATTTGCCTTATAATGAGCCTTTTACGGTAAAACTTACAGAAGGAAAACCAGCAGAAATTGAAGCGTATAGCATTTTACCTAGTGGCAAAAAAAGTGCAAATGCACACTTTACTTATTACCAATCCCCTCCCCTTCCTGCGAAAAAAGTCAGCACTAGTGCGCAGGGTTATGTGGTAAAGGTTTTGCCAAAAAATGTAACGAGTTTGGTCGAATTAGACAGTTTGTTACATCTGCATCAAGGAGATTATGCTACTTATTTTACGGTAGAGCAAGTGAATCAAGAAACGAAAATTAAGGAGTTTGTAAACGTAGAAAAAGACGCTATTTTGTATGAATATGGCTATTTGAAAGTGCCAAGCACAGGCGTTTATACCTTTTATTTTCCAAGAGCAGGAGATTTTGAAGTAATGATTGATGGGGTAAGGGTCGGATT
>JBJXHA010000700.1:0-9196 GCA_046160275.1 Bacteroidia bacterium
GGAAATATCTTATCACCGATTGTGTGCAAGCTAAGTTTGATAAGATGCTTATGGTTATCGAGCTTGTGGTCACTGAGTTTGCCGAAGTGTCGAAATACAGCATGACCAGCCCGCGAAACATTAGAAAATTTCCTTTATCGTGTATCAAACTACAATAGAAATAAAAAAGCCCGTACCTTTGGGCTAGTTTTCTCCACTTTATTCTAAACTTGTATTTTTATTATTCTCCATATCATCTTTTTTTTCACGCTACCATGAAAAAACAACTCCTACTCTCTCTCCTTTTTCTATTTTTGGTAAACAAAAACCTCTGGGCGCAAACCACTTTTACCATTCCCGATGTGAATTTTTTTAATGCGGTGATGACATTTGGCAATCTCAAAAATAGTTCTGGTAGCGCACCTACTTGTTCTTCTTGTGTAACAAACTACAGTACAAGAACAATGAATAAATCTTGCATAGATAACTTGGATATAGTGGAAATGCGTATTCCAAACAAACAAATTGCCGATTTGCAGGGCATTGAACATTTTACCGATTTAAAAACCCTTGAATGTAATAATAACCAACTCACAAATTTAGCATCTTTACCTACTAATCTAATCCACTTAGTTTGTTTTGAAAATAACATCACAATTTTGCCCCCTTTGCCTAATAGTTTAACACATTTATTATGCCGAGCAAACCAAATTACAAGTTTACCTCCTTTGCCTAATAACTTAAAGCATTTGGATTGCCAAGTTAACCAACTCACAAGTTTGCCTCCTTTACCTAATAGTTTACTAGAATTGTATTGCGGTATTAATTCACTTACAAACCTACCTATTTTACCCAGTAACTTGGAGTGGTTCGGCTGCCATTATAACCAACTTACTAACTTGCCCACTCTCTCTAACAGCTTAATTTACTTACGTTGCGATAATAATCCACTTACAATTTTGCCTCCTTTACCCAGTAGTTTGACAGATTTATTATGTTATAACACCTACTTAACTTGTTTCCCTGATATAAGTTACATAACCTCGAATTTAACGATTCAGATTTCCAATACGCTTATAACTTGCCTACCTAATTTGCCAGTAAACATAAATGTCACTCCTTTGGGTTTACCATTATGTACCGATAATTATGTATCACCCTGTCATCTATATGCTTCGTATGGCACTGAAACCTTCCCTCCCAACTCCCCGCGCAAAGTAGAAGCTACGGTAATAGATATGCCTTTTACCACGCTTCCGAATGACCCGATTTTATACGAGCGCGTAAACTTCCAAAACCAAGATTGGGCGGTTTTCGGCAGTGATATTATGCTTTGTCCTATGAATCAACTCAATACGTTTCAAGCGGGTACTTGGCAGGGAAAAATTCCCTATGATGCCAGCAATGTATATAATGTTGATTCTGTTATGAAAGCAATCAACTATTGGAATGTGCGGGCGGGTTTGATGGGCTTGCATATTGCTTTTGTGCCGAAGCAGGCGGGAGATACGCAATGGGTGAAGTTTTTTGATACGCCAAATGCTTATGCGAGTAGGTTGGGAAGGGTAATTGGGGCAACGGAGCAGGAAGTTTGGGTGGATTTTCAGGGATATTCTGGGCGGATTTTGCATGAATTGGGGCATACGGCAGGGCTTTACCATGAACATCAGCGTTGGGACAGGGACAATTATGTAAATATTGCGATGAATGAGGTGCGTGCCGAATATGCCGATAATTATTGTAAATTGCATGACATTCAAGCAACTCCCTTTGATTATCAATCACTTATGCACCATTGGTGTTATGCTTTTTCGGAAACGCCCCCGATTGATGGCATAAACATAGATACGAGTGATTTTAAAAAGACGATAATTCCTTTGTACCCCTTGGGTGAGGGCGTAATTATGGGGCAACGCGCAGATTTTACACCTTACGACATTCAAGACTTCAATCAACTCTATCCCACAGGCATTATTGGCGGAATTGGACCTACGGGAAGCGGCACTTATACCCTAGAGCTGGACACAGCCTATCAGAATCTTACAGGATTAACGGTAACTTGGTCGGTATCCTCTTCTTACATTCCCCCAAACGGCACCGCGATTTCTGCTACTCAAAATAGTACAAATCCCTTAAAAGCCGATGTCCTCGCGCCACAACCTACGGGAAGCACTACGGCTGCACGCGGTTTTGTAATTGCTACGATTGCGCACCCTTCGTTTGGCACAAAGTCCTATTATAAATATGTGTTTCGGAATTAGCTTTTTTTCGCTATTTTCGCTCACATTTTTCCTTAACCCTACACTATTTAGTAGCTGAAGTTTTATTTGGTCATTTCGGCTATCGCTCAATGACCAAATAAAGCGAATTTGCAAAACCTAATAATTTTAAGGTCATTTATGAAAACACAAATATTCTTTCTTTGTTTTATGTTCATTGCGTTTTGTTTGTTTGCGCAAACGACTAAAAAACGCAATTCTACCACAATGGGCGGTCCGCACGATGACCCAGGTAAAGTGGTAACATTTTGCATAAAAGATAACATAACGGAAAAGATTTACATCGAAATGGATAATGCGTTTTGTCCTGGTTATTTGATGAATAAAAATGTAAATAGCGTGAGTATTTCTAATACTACGTTGTTGCAAGTGATGAGCATTGGGAATGATTCTGTTTTTAATAATAAGGTGTATATTCCTATTACAATTCATGCAAATCCTTTGATTGTCAATAGCTTAGATAGATTAGTTACGGTAAAATTAACTTTTTTTCCTACACAAAATGCAACTTTAGCCTGTTCTTATTCAAAAATGACGTTAAAATTTAGAATTACCCAAACGCCTTGTGATGTAGTAGAAGATACTTTTGATACAGGAAAGTGCAATAGTTGCAGGAATGTGAATAATGTTACCACTACTTTAGCACCTATTAAATATGTGCATTTTACGGCAGTAAATAACTATCCCGCTATTCTTTTTACCCCTGAAATGGTAGGTTTTCAAGGAAATGACAGCTTAATTTGGCGATTAGGGAATGGAGATAGTGTGATTTATAGTAAAAATGTTTATTATAATACGAATAATAATGTTACAACCTTAGCTAACGGGCAAATTCGTTACGATTATCCTACAAATGGCACATTTCAAGTGCAGTGTGTGATGAAATGCGCAGGCTTAAAAGATTGTCGTTATGTGGCAAAAAGAGAAGTTTTTGTCCTAAATGGGAATTTGCCTGCGATGGCTTTGGGTCTAACCTTATCTGAAGTGAACATTTTGCAAAAAAGCATTTCTTTGCGTTGGAGCTTGAATGATGAGGCTTTATATGGGAATGATTTTCGGATAGAACACGCTTGGGAAGGGGGAAATTGGGAGGTATTAGGTACAACAAAGGAGCGATATTTTGAACATAAAAACTTACAATATGGCAAACATCGCTATCGCATTATTTATATAGACATAGAAGGAAATGAATTAGCTCTTTCTAATGAAGAAACGATGGAATTGGGTGGCTTAACTTTATATCCTAATCCTGTAAAAGACATCTTATATTTAGACATTGAACCCGAAAAACGAACTGCTCAGTTACGCTTAAGAAATAGCGCAGGCTTGTTAATTCAAGCATGGGAGTTTATTCCTAATGAAATCAATATGAGCGAATTAGCAGAGGGCATTTACTTCATTGAAATATTTAATGAAAGCGGTTCTCCAGAAAGAAAGAAAGTGGTGAAATGGTAAAATAACAGTTATAATCACTTATTCTGCGGGTAGTATTTTATTACACGCTTTAAAAAGATTTTTCATATTTTTGCGGGCAGGTCATATTGGAAATATCTTATCACGTAGTGTGTTCAAGCTATGTTTGATAAGATATTTACAATATAACAACAAAGGTAATGCAATAAAACCTAACCTCCAATTACTTATATCAAATATCCTATTAAATAAAATGAAATATTGTTATTTGTTCTTAGCCATCATAGTTAGCCTTTTTGCTTGCCAGCAAAAAGCACGTATCTATTCCAAAAACCTTACGAATCAGCAATTTAACAAAATAGACACCCTTTATTCCTATCAAAACTATGCCCAAGTATTGAATGAAACCGATACTTTGCTAAAAATGTATGCTGCGAATCAAGACCAGGATAGCCTTTTATTAGCCTACACTTATTTTATTATGCCTGCCTTATCGGATATGAATAAACTGGATAGTTTTATTCATTATTTACCTAAACTTCGCCCTTATTTAAGTTATAAAAGCAATTTTACCGCAGATATTTACAGAGGACTGGCAACTTCTTTTGTGAAGAATATGCAAATTGATTCAGCAAGGTTTTATTTTAAACAAGCGAGAAAGTATATAGAATGTGTTGATAATAAGGTAGATAAGGAAAGTTCTTTGATGGGTATTTATAATGAAGAAGCTTATTTTTATCAAGAAATAGGGGAGTACAAAGCGGCAGAAAATCTGCTACATAAAGTCATTCAATCTCTCCAACCTTATAAAGATAGTGTGAATAAAATGGCATTATTAAATGCAAGGGGAACTTATATTTATAATTTAACTAAAAGAGAAGCATGGGAAAAAGTGGAACAGGAAAAGCAAAAAGCCTTACATTTAGGACTTTCTGAAAGGAATTTATCCCAATTCTGCCATAATTTAGCGCATTTTTATTTATATCATCCAACACAACCGAATTATGACTCTGCGGAATTTTATGTATTAAAAAAGATAAAGATTCAAGCAGAAAACCAAGATTTAGCAGAGGCTGAACGTGGCAGAAGTTTAAAGTTATTGGGGGAGGTTTATTATCATCAACAAAAATATCAAGAGGCGGTAAAGCAGTTAGAAAAAGCGGTACAATTACGACAAAAAGATCAAATGGGTTTGGCGGCAACTTATTTGGTTCTTGCCAAAGTTTATGGCAAATTAAAAGCACCAGACAAGGCTTTGCAGTTTATCGAAAAAGGCTTAGAACAATTTAAAAATAGAGAAAAGGAAGGAAATATTTACCAAGAATTACAGATAAAAGAAATCACTTTTCCCGATTATGCCTTTCAATTGTGGGCGGAAAAAGTGGCAATTTTGCAGAAAAAAAAGAGTTATGAAAAAGCATTGCTTGTCTGCGCTAAAATAGATTCTTTGGTGGATAATATGCGCGTAACTTTTGTTTCTGATGAGTCAAAATTGATTTGGGCAGGCAAAGTTTCTCATATTTATGAAAAGGCGATTAGCCTTGCCATACAAGCAAAGCAACCCGAAAAAGCCTTTCATTTTGCCGAAAAAAACAAAGGGTTTATTTTATATACCGCCTTAAAATCAGTAGAAATTAACAATATTCCGCCTGCTTTATTTGCCAAACAACAACAATTATATCAACAATTTTATTTAGCGCAAAATCAAGCGAAAAACAGCGAAAAGGTAAATTTAGTAGCAGAATTAACCCAAAAATTAGCGCAGTTAAAATTAGCATTAGCAAAATATCCCGAATATTATCGCTTACAATATGATACAAAAACGGATAGTTTAGTGACTTTACAACGAAATTTACCCCAAGACCACGCACTCATTCATTATCAATTAAATGAAGGGGAAAGTTTTGCCTTTGTGATTACGCCTAAACAAATTAAAGTGCAAAAATTAGCAAAAATAAATGAAGAATTACTTCTCAATTTTAGAAAAGAATTAGAAACCTCAACTGACCAACCACTTGTTTATCAAAAACTTGCTTATCAGTTATATCAAAAACTCATTGCGCCGATTTCGGCTTTTGCTCCTGAAAAACATTGGATAATTATTCCTGATAAGCAGTTAAATTATTTACCTTTTGAGGCTTTTTTAACGCAGAAAACGAAGCAAAATAACTATCAAAAATTGCCTTATTTCTTATATCATAAAAGTATTTCTTATCATTATTCGGCAACTTTATGGCATTATTTACAAAATAAAAAACTGCAAAAAGGATTAACGCACGCTCCTTATTTTAGTTGCGTTGCAAACTCTTTTCAACAAAAAGGACTAGGGATTCTTCCCGCAAATAAGGTGAAAAAGCTAATTCGAGACGTATTTGGTTTGGGCGATACGCTTGCCGCTCAACATAAGGCAGATTTTCAACAAAAATTTCAAAAAGAAACGAATGAACACTATCCGTTGTCTGTTATTTTTACCCATTCTGAAGCAAATGATATGCAGGCAGATAGTTCTTGGATTGCTTTTGAGGACAAAAAACTATATCTTTCAGAGGTGTTTGCCCTACATTTTTCTACGGATTTACTTATTTTATCGAGTTGTAAAAGTGGCACAGGTAACTTACAAAAAGGGGAGGGTTTAATGAGTTTGGCAAGAGGCTTTATGTATATTGGTGCAAGCAATTTATTGCCAACGCATTGGAAAGTCGAGCCAAATAAAAATGTGGAATTTTTGCGCCTTTTTATCCCTTTATTAAAAGCAGGAAATCGTAAAGATGAAGCCTTACAAATTGCGAAAATAATTTACCTGCAACAAAATCTACAAGCTCGCCCCAAAGACTGGGCTGCCCCTTTTTTGATTGGAGATACGCGGGCGATTTTGTAGAAATTCGCTTTTTTGCGCCTATTTTACCTACCGAAATATTTGCATATTAAAATTATTTTATTTTATATTTGCAGATGTATTTTCTAACCGAACTTTCTCCACTCTCTCTAGTGCTAATCAATAGATATGAACTACCAATCTGATAAATGGGACAAAATTTTCCGCAACCTCCTTGTAGATATACGAGACCAGCAATGTGTATTACTCTTGGGTCCTGAAATTATTCGCAAGGGCGATATTTCCCTTACCCGATTTATGTATGAATCTTTAAAAGAAAATGATTCAGACGAAAACATTGCACATTTCTATGCGAAAGATGGCTTTTTTCTCTTTAATGAAGGCGGAAAAGAGGAAGTTCAACGAGAAGTGAAGCTGTTTTATGAAAAGCAAAGACTGGGGCAAGAAATTGAGGAAACGATTTTTCGCAATATTGCCGAAATGCCTTTTCATTTGGTCATTTCTATCAATCCTGATAACTATTTGTCAGATGTTTGCTACAAATATGGGGTAAAACACCGCTTCAACTACTTTCAATTTGAAGGAACTGCGGTGGCTGAGGTAGAAGAACCGACCAAAGAAACGCCTTTGATTTACAATCTATGCGGCTATAAAGAAAAAGATGCCTCCCTTGTTTTGGATTATGACGATTTGTTTCGTTTGATGAAAGCCATTTTCGGCACGCCCGGACTGCCCGAAAAACTGCGTATGAGCCTTGAAAACACCAAAACCTTTATTTGTTTAGGGTTTGATTTTGAAAAATGGCATTCCCAACTTTTACTTCGTATCTTGAGTGGCAAAAAAGGCAAAAAAATCAAAAAATACGTCATGAATCGGGACATTGCTGATGAAAATGCGGAAACCTTTTTAATCAATCAATTTGGTATCACCTTTTTGGGAGATGATGATGCTTTTTTTAACGAACTACATAGTCGTGCAAAAAAAGAAAATTATTTACGCACATTAAGTGGCGACATTTCTGCCAAACATGGACAAGTGATTCGCTTACTTTCTCAAAATCAATTGCTTTCTGCCTTTGACTTATTGCAAAAAGAGCTAACAGGAGAAGATTTACATACCCTTATCCTGCTTTCAGCCCGTTTTAACAACATTGAAGAAGCCAAGAAAAAAGGCACAATAGACACGCGAGACTATTTTGTGCAATTCAATCAAATCATTGATGCTATCCTTGAACTCATTAATTTATTAGCATTATGACAACGAAAAAAATCCATCGCTATCCGGGTGTAAAACCCTTTGAAACGGCTGAAAAAGACCTTTTCTTTGGGCGTGGCAGAGATATACGAGATTTGTACGACCTTATTTCTTTGGAAAAATTGGTCGTTTTGTTTGGAAAATCGGGCTATGGCAAAAGCTCTATTCTCAATGCTGGCATTGTTCCCAAATTAGTCGCTGACCATGAAGCAGATGAAGAAGCCTACGAAATCATTAAAATTCGTTTGGGGGCTTTTTCGGAGGAGAAAAAAGACGAAAAAGGAAAAGTGATACAAGCTCGTAACCTATCACCCATTGATTTTCTGCGCCATAAATTAAACCAAAACACACAAATACAAGCAGATGCTGCTTTTTTAGATAACCTTAGCCCAGAAAAAACGCTGTGGCATGACTTCAAAAGCCGCCAAAGTGCGGATAAAATCCTGCGTTTTGTCTTGCTTTTTGACCAATTTGAAGAGTTTTTCTCTTATCCCCTTGCAGAACAAAATGCCTTTAAACAGGAACTAGCCACCGTTTTATATGAAAATATTCCCCAAAATGTGCGGGATAGTGCCAACAACTTAGACAGAAAAAGCAGGGTGTGGCTGGCTCGAAACATGGACATCAAAATTGTCTTTGCCATTCGTGCCGACAAAATGAACTTCCTTCATTCCCTTGCAGATACGCTACCTGCGATTTTGCACAAACGCTACGAACTCAAAGCTCTCACAAGCGAACAAGCAAAAGAGGCGATTGTACAACCTGCAAGCATCAAAGGAGAGGATTTTATTTCGGCAGCTTTTGAATACAAACCTGCCGCGCTCGACAAAATCATTGCCGCCCTCACAGAGGCAAACAGCGACACAAAGGCGCAAGGGATTGAGGCTTTTCAGTTGCAACTGCTATGCGAATACCTTGAAAATAAGGTGATGAATGGCGAAGTGCCTGACATAGATGGAAACGGTTTGCCCGACATCACGCCCGAAACCTTGCCTGTGATGGAGCGTTTGTATGAAGAATATTATCACAGAAAACTGAATGATTTGCCCCAAGAAAGTCGCTTGGCAGCGCAACTTGTGCTTGAAGATGGTTTGCTTGCCGAAGATTCCGCCACAGGCGAAGGACGTAGAATGAGCGTAGATAGCCACGCCTTGCTTGCGCAATTTCGCAGCAAAGGCTTGAAAGAAAGTGTGTTACAAGCCCTTGCAAATACCTTTCTCATTCGCCCCGAAACGAATACCGTAGGCGGCATTAGCTACGAAATCTCGCATGATACGCTGCTTGCGCCGATACAAAAAGCCAAAGCAGAACGCAAGGCAATAGAGGAAAAAGAATTGTTAGCTGCACAAGCCGCAAAAGACAGGAGTGAAAAAGAAAAAGCCCAAAAGCAGTTGCGAACCGTGCAGCTGTTGTTGGCGTTCGCTGTTGTGGCTTT
>JBJXHA010000701.1:0-8545 GCA_046160275.1 Bacteroidia bacterium
CGGCTTGTGCAGTTAATGGCAATCGTCAAGTAGTGGTAACAGGTAATATGACGGTTCCTGTTCATGCCTTTAATTCTTGCGACCCAAATCCTGCGGGAAATCCGCTAACTTTCCGTGTAAATATCAACGGTGCAGCAACAGGACCTGTTACTGTAGCAGGCAACTTCCAAGCAGCAGCAGGTTATCCAGGTGATTGGGACCCTGCTACTACGATTTTGGACAATGTACCAGGCACAAGCATGTACCAAAAAACGCTTTGGATTAACGCACCTGGTACTTTTCAATACAAATTTATTAACAATGGCGCATGGGAAAGTGTACCTGGTACTTGTGCTGTGGGTGGAAATCGTGAAGTTGTGTTAGCAAATGCAAATGGTATGATGACCCCTGACGTTTGTATTAACTCTTGCGACCCTTGCCCAACAGGTGCTGTTGATACCCTTTATGTAAGATTTCATGTAAATATGGAAAATGAAATCCTAAAAATAGGAGGATCCGCAGTTGGAACAATAACAAGCATCGCAGGTACGATGAATGGCTGGGGAGGCGGAAGCCCGCTTGAAACAGACATGGATGATGTAGACGGCGATAAAGTTTATACCAAAATCTTCCATTTAGCCGAAGGCTTAGTAGAATATAAATTCCGTTTTAACAGTGGGCTTTGTGGTGGCGTAAACTGGGAACCTGGTAACAACCGTCAATTTACAATTTTAGGCAACAACGGTGATACGGTAGATGTGGCAGTAGTTTGTTTTGGTGAAACAGTTAATTGTACGCCGCTTCCTCCCCCTATCAACGTTACTTTCCGCGTAGATATGCAAAGTGAAGTCGTAAATGATTCTGTATTTGTGGCAGGTGATTTCCAATTGCCTTGTACTTGGGCAAAAACTGCACTAAAAATGAACCAAGTAGGGACTTCTAGCATTTATGAAAGAACTGTTCTTGTTTTCCCAGGAAGATATGGTTATAGATACGAAAATGGCATTGACCCAGCAGTAGGAGAAGAAACAACAAACTTCGATAACTTTGGTTGTGGTAACAATGACTTCGGACATAACCGTAAATTAGACATTACAGGCATGACAACTCCTCACACCGAGCCTGCTTACCTTTTCAATAGCTGTGATGCAACCCTTATCAGCATTGAAGATGACTTAAACAACGGTAAAGCGGTTTCTGTTGTACCTAATCCATTCAATACAAGTGCGAAAATTTCTTTTGCAAATCCTAACGCTATCTCTTATAACGTAACTATCACAAACTTGGCAGGTCAAATAGTGAAAAGAATGGCAGATGTAAAAGGAACTTCTATCGAAGTAAATAAAAATGACTTAGGCGCAGAAGGCATCTATTTCTTAACTATTGCTAATGCAAAAGGCGAGAAATTCACACAAAAATTGGTGTTGCAATAAGCCCATTTTAAAGGCATAAAATAAAAGGCAGGCAGGAAGTAATTCTGTGCCTGCTTTTTGTTTATATTAAAAAGTCCAAATTGTGAATTATTAGAAATTTTTTGCAAAAAAAAGGACTGTTGTAGCAGGTTTGGAATTAGAAAAATATGCAAAAATGTCATATTTCTTACATCACTTTCCCTCCTTTCTCTAATGCAAATATTCATACCTTCCTGTCTGGCTTGTTGTCAATGTATTAAACTTATTAGTGGCATATCAAAGTCCTTATAGTACATCCCTTTTCCTTTTCTATATCACTTCAAATAAAGGAGAAATGGGGGCGATTATAACGTATAACGATGCTTCTGAAAAATGCTTAGAAATAGTAAACTTCTTTGCTAAAAACAAAAAAATGTCACTATTTTCAAAAGAAAATACAGATTAGTTCTTTGCCCTGAAGAGCTAATTTTTATCAACACAAGGGGAAATGTAGAAATAGTAGCAGGGGCTGGCGAAGATACCTTGGCAGGGATAATAGAGGTAGCGCTGGTAAAAGGTGAAAATCTGCATATTTTGGCTGTTAAGGGCATTTTTTTGCATGGAAAAACAGGCTACATATATGCCCAAATTTATGACACTATAACCTTTTTACAATGGACATAATCCGTTTTTTACGGTAAATGAGATATAATTCATTTGAAATTATTCAATTTTCAGAATAAAAATTGACAATTATTGAGTTAAAAAAGTAGTGTTTTTTTTGGATACAATGGTTCTTTTTTGTAATATTGCATTAGAAATGGTTACGAAGCCATCTTTGCTTTGTTCTTTTAACGTAATATTTTATATTTTCAACTACTTGTAAAGCCCAAGGATATTGCTTCATTAAAATATTCATTTTCAGTAATTTTAAGTCTATCTATCTTTTCAGCGACAGTTCTTTTTATAATAAAATCTGAAAATTGAATATTTATTTCGTAGTTAATTATTGTAATTTTGTTTATTTTTTGACGCTATTTTTTCGCGAATAATTATGCCAGTAAGAACAATCCAAGATTGGCTTTCTGCTTATGGAGAGAGCCATCAAAATGCAACCAATAAACTCATTCACTGGGTTTGCGTGCCTGCGATTATGTTTACGATTTTTGGTCTGTTAATGAGCATCCCTGCTGATTTTCTACCTTTTCAACCGTATCTTAATTTTGGTACTATTATGTTGATAGTAGCTTTGCTTTTTTACTTACGCCTATCTTTTCCCATGTTTGTAGGATTTATCCTTATTGGTGGCTTGATGTGGTGGGGCAACTTTGCTATCTTACAAAATGGAGGTATTTTGGGACTTAGCTTGTTTCAATTCTCGCTACTTATGTTTGCTTTGGCTTGGATTGGTCAGTTTATTGGACATAAAATTGAAGGAAAAAAGCCCTCTTTTTTTGATGATGTACAATTTTTATTGATAGGCCCCGCTTGGTTAATGAGTTTTGTTTATACAAAAATGGGTATTAAATATTAAAGATAAAGCCGCGCGATGCACTTATCTTCGTTCTCATCTTAGCATTTTAGAGATAAAAAGTCGTATTTCAGTCTTAAACCTTACATCTCTTCTTAGGTCTTACTCCCCCATCGTTGAATATCCATAATAGAGGTATTATTACCTCTACTTGGCAGATAATGCCGTTTAGTTTGCTTGTATTTTAGAATTTTTCAGTCGAATAGAATGCTTTTGCCCAATCCGCTTAGTTCTCGATTTCTTAAAGTAATGACATTTCATGACGAAATGAAGCCGTATCTAGCGTTGTTCTCTCGGCAAAATGCCTTGTAGATAAAAGTTCATAATGTATCATAGACAGTGACAGCTCTCGTAGCCTCGCTTGTCTAGGTAGGTTTTGATTCTAAATATTTAGCGTATGAATTCATCGAAGACACCCGCTCTCTCGAAAATGGTAGCCTTAATGTGCGTATTTTCTCCTTTTTGGATGAAAGCACAAAAGTCGGAAACTACTCAAAAGGAGCCTTATCAAGTAGGAAAAGCCTCTTTTTATGGAAGATATTTCCATGGTAGGCTTACCGCAAACGGAGAGCGATTTAATCAAAATGCTTTAACAGCAGCACACCGAACCTTACCTTTTGGGACTGTTGTTCGTGTAACACGCACTGATAATAATAAATCGGTGGTGGTTACTATTAATGACAGAGGTCCTTACGTGAAAAATCGTGTCATTGACCTTTCCAAAGGAGCAGCGTCTTCTTTAGGAATGGTGGACAAAGGAGTGGCAGAAGTGGTAATTGAAACTTTGTCTTGGGGCGACAATAAATACCAACACAAATATCCGCTTCCTCTTCCTAAACAAGATGATTTTGACCAACCCGTACTCGCTTCAAAATCAAAATCAAGCAAATCTTCTGCAAAAAAATCAAAACAAGATGTTTTGATTCCAGAAGAATATGCAAACGCAGAAACTAGTTGGGAAATGAGCGAAACTAGCTTTTCGCAAGCAGCAGAAAGCAGTGAAACAGTAGCTTATAGTCCAGCTCCTGTCCCTAGCCCCACTGAAAAAACGGTTCGCTATGGGGTTTCTGAGGAAACATTTATTGACCTGCCTGGTTCTGATTATTTAGATGCCGCTTATGCCGCAGAAAATAATCAGACTTTCGTAGCCCCTGAGAATTCTTCTCAATACGAAACGGCAAAGCAAGCATGGTCGGCATCAACTCAATATAGCGGAGAAGCCGAAACCGACCTACCGATTCAAACTGCCAAAGAAATTGTGGAGCAACAAAGTATTAAATATGTTAGCCCCATTTCTTATACAAGTGGTAGTTTGCAACAAGGCAAAGCAATTCCTTATTACAAAGAGCATGAAGGGCAAATGACTTCTAGCGGTGAAGTGTATTATGGTTGGGATTTTACCGCAGCACATGAATCTTACCCTTTTGGGACAATGTTGAAAGTGCAACGCCGCGATAATCAACATTTTGTTATCGTAAAAGTAAACGACCGTCTTTCAATGAGTAATCAACCGATGGTATTGCTTTCTGCTTCTGCTTCTGAGTCTTTGGGCTTAGAGGGTAGTACTGCTGATGTGGTAATGGAGCCTGTTTCTTTGGAGTATATTGCAAACTTAGGAACGCAAAATTCTACTGTTTTGCCTAAAACAGAAGCACTTGCCCAAACGCCTATTAATCCAACAACAACTCTTACTCCTGAAACGGCAACGCAATCACAAAGTGGTGCGGCTGGTCCTCAATGGAACGATAATGAAGAAGTTGCAGTAAGAATTGGGAACTATGGCAATGTAAAAGAAGCCATTTCTTTGGTTGAGCAATTGTACGGCTTTGGTTATAACAATTTGGTGGTTCATTCTGATATGACAGACGATGGCTTGAGCTTCTCTGTAGTAGCAGGGCCTTTCTCTTCTCCTAAAGAAGCAAAAGAATACCAAAATTTGTTGGCACAAGCCAAAATTGAAGGGGAAATTATTCCTTTAGATAAGTCAAGATAAATAACAGTTATCAGTGAAACAGTTATCAGTAAACAGTATTTGTTTGACTGATAACTGTTTTTTTTGTTTAAATTCTATAACTTTGTAAAAAATCAACTAAATGATATGCAAAAAAAAGCACTTTTTTTCTACTTACTTTGCTCATTAGGGCAGTTATTTGCTCAAGAGGCAACAAATTGTGTTGTAACCCAAGACATTGATAATTTCTGGGCAACTTACGACCAACTCCAAACCACGAAGGATAGTGTGGCGCAACTGGAGATGTTACAAGCAGGTTTTTTTGACAAAGGTACGGAGGGTCTAAAATTGATAGGGGAGGCGCGGCGTTATACAGCGGCGGAGTATTTAGGGGCTATTCGAAAGTATCCTTTGTTTTGGGCTTCTGTTCGAGAAAATACCTTAAAAGCGAAAACGATAGGAGCAGAAATTGAGGCGGGAATTGCAAAGTTCAAAAAGGTATATCCCGAACTAAAACCAGCCAAAGTATATTTTACGATAGGAGCTTTGCGCACGTCTGGAACAGCTATGAACGGACAACTTTTAATCGGGAGCGAATTGGCAATGGCTGATGCTAACACAAATTCAAGCGAATTTGTAACGAGGTTTTCCTACCTAAAACCTTATTTTGCAGGCAATCCTCTCCAAAATATTGTATTTTTGAACATACATGAATACGTTCATACACAACAAACGGCTGCTTGGGGCTATGATTTATTGTCGCAATCTCTTTTTGAGGGAATTGCAGAATTTATTCCTACTGTGGTATTGGGGCAAAATTCTACTACACCTGCGATTGAATACGGAAAAAAAAACGAAGCCAAAGTGAAGGCAGCCTTTGAAAAGGAAATGTTTTCTCCTTGGTTTGACCGTTGGGTATGGAATGATTTTAACAACGAATTTAAAATGCGCGATTTGGGCTATTATATCGGCTATGCGATTGCCGAGAAATATTACCTCCAAGCAAAAGATAAGCAGTTGGCAATCAAAGAATTATTGGCAGTAGATTTTAATAAAAGCGAGGCTGTAGAGGCATTTGTCGAAAAAACAGGCTATTTTACCAAACCTATCAAACAATTAAAGAAGAATTTTGAAAAGAACCGCCCTACCGTTATTGGGATTCGAGAATTTAAGAATGGAAGTAAAAATGTTGATCCTAATATAACGAGTATCACCTTTCATTTTTCTACTCCTTTAAATAAATGTTGTCAGTCAACTGATTTTGGAGCATTAGGAGAAACCTATTTCCCCGAAATACTTTCCAAAACTTTTGCCGAAGATGGGAAATCCATTATCTATCAAGTAAAATTAAAACCCAATCGTAAATATCAATTTGTGTTAGAAAGGGGTTTTCGTTCGTTGCAAGATATTCCCTTAAAGCCATATATAGTAGAAATCACGACAAAAGCGTAAGCTAGAGGCGATAAGGCGGGATAAATATTGTATGATTTTGAGTATAAACATTTTGGAACGAAAATGATAAATAAAATAGGCTGGTTAAAAAGTAGGGAACTCTTCTAGGAGTTCCCTACTTTTTAACCAGAACACCCTAAAACACATCGCTTTGCCCAAACACAGGTTTTCTTTCTTTGTATTTTCATACGAACCTTTTTGTTTTCAATAGGCACAACAACCTTTTCGAAATACAAAGAAGTAGGTAACAATAAGGCTGAAAATCCTGCAAAAGAAGACTGTTTGACAAATGTACGACGGTTCATATCACTCGAATTACAAATGCAAAATACGATTTCCCGTAGCTCCTAGTGCAGCTTCTTTGATAGATTCGGAGAAAGTCGGGTGTGGATGCGAGAAAATTGCCAAATCTTCGGCAGAAGCTTTAAATTCTAAACTCATTACGCCTTCCATAATCATGTCGGCAGCACGTGCACCAATGATGTGCATTCCTATAATTTCATCGGTTTCTTTGTGCGAAATGATTTTCACAAAACCTTCCATGTCCATGCTTGCCCTAGCGCGTCCAGACGCTTGAAACGGAAATTTCCCTACTTTATAAGGTGTGCCATTCGCTTTCACTTGCTCTTCCGTTAAGCCTACGCCCGAAACCTCTGGCCAAGTATAAACTACGCCCGGAATTGCATTATAATTAATGTGTGGTTTTTGGCCGTTAATAGATTCCGCCACAAAAATCCCTTCTTCCGAAGCCTTATGCGCCAACATCGCCCCTTGAATCACATCGCCAATTGCATAAATGCCTGCAACCGAAGTTTGCAAATGCCCATCTACAGGAATACGACCACGATTGTCCACCGTAATGCCTGCATTTTCCAAACCTAATTTATCGGTATAAGGGCGGCGACCTACGGCAACAACACACAAATCCGCTTCAAAGCTTTGCTCTGCATTGTTTTTATCCATTGCCTTCACTTGCACTTTGCCATTTTCGCCTACAACTGCCGAAGTTACCCGCATTTGAAAATGCCCTTCGTAGTTTTCTTTATATTCCTTTTTCAACACTTTGTTCAACTCTTTTCCCAAGTCGCCATCCATTCCCGCAATTAGTCTATCTGCATATTCTACTACAGTAATTTTTGTGCCTAAACGCGCAAACACAGAACCTAATTCTACCCCAATTACACCACCACCAATGACAATGATGCTTTGTGGTAATTCAGTGATTTCTAAGGCTTCGGTAGAAGTAATGATTTTCTTTTTGTCAATTTCTACACCTGGCAAAGAAGAGGGTTTTGAACCTGTGGCGATGATGACTTTATCTGTTTCAATCGTTTCGCTCGTGCCATCATTTTTACTAATCAAAATCGTATTTTTATTGACAAAAGAGCCATGACCATAATACGTAGTGATTTTATTCTTTTTCATCAAGAACGCCACGCCAGCAGTCGTTTTACTAACTACATCGGCTTTGCGCTTAATCATTTGCGGCAAATCCACTTTCAAATCAGAAACCAAAATGCCATGCTCTTTGAACTTGTGCGAGGCAGCATAGTAATGCTCTGAAGAATCCAACAAAGCCTTTGAAGGAATACAGCCCACATTCAAACAAGTGCCACCTAGCGTATTATAACGCTCGATAATAGCCACCTTCATGCCTAATTGCGCACATCGAATCGCAGCCACATAGCCGCCAGGACCCGAACCAATAACTGTAATGTCGTATTTCATAAAATATATGAGAATGATTTGTTTTATTATGTTAAAAGTGAATAAAGCTGCGTAGTACCACCTAATTTAGCATGAAACACAGTTATTACCTGTCTTAAATTGCCTGAGAATGTGTGCAAATATACGGAGTTATTTTCTAAAATCACATCTTCCCCAGCATCTTCTTGATTTCAATTTCTTCGGTTTCCCAGCTCCAGTCTTCGCGTGTTCGGGTGGGGCAATGAAAGGCTAACAATTCAGAAAGCAAATGAGAAATAGGGGTGTCAGGCTGCATTTTTACCCCAAATTGCCAGCGTTCATTGAGTTTATCCCAATGCGGGTTGGCATTATAGACAAGGGCTTTGTTAAAAGCCATAAATTCATAAATTTTCGTAGGAATGATAGGCGCAATGTTTTTCCGTTCCGTGTTATAAAAACCTGTGCCAAAAGCGCAATGTTGGATAAAATGCACGACTTCGGTGTAAGACAAATATTGATTTCCGCCATACATCAAAAAATGCTCGTTTAGTTGGT
>JBJXHA010000702.1:0-2557 GCA_046160275.1 Bacteroidia bacterium
TATAAAGTATTTTAAACCAAAACAGTCATGAAGGTAAACTCCATGACTGTTTTTATATTATATAGAAAAGAAAACTTTCCTTATTTTTTAATAATCAACTCTTGACCTAATTTAATCTTGCTATCTGTCATATTATTTAGTGTCTTGATTTGGTCAACAGTCACACCATATTGTCTTGACAATGAATATAATGTATCACCCGCTTTCACCACATGCTTAACGCCAGTTGTAGGCGTTGTCGGCTCAGGTTTTGGTTTAGGCGGTACATTAGTGTTAGGAGTTGTAGTTCCCGTTGATGGTTTTACTTTAGGTTTTGTCGTTGTTGTGCCAGTACCAGAAGTAGTAGTAGGCTTAGTTCCTGTTCCTGTTGTAGTTCCAGTTGTAGGTTTTGTAGTTGTAGTTGTCGTGCCAGTGCCAGTAGTAGGCTTAGTTCCAGTTCCTGTTGTAGTTCCAGTTGTAGGTTTTACATCAGGTTTAGTAGTTGCAGCACCATTATTATTGCCATTATTATTGCCATTATTCGTTGGATTCGTATTTGGATTTCCATTAGAATTAGGCAAATCATTAGGCTTTACGATTACTGTAGGGTCAATATCAAGCACTTTTCCGCTACCATCATCCGTCGGAAAATCATTTTCATTATTATTCGTTTCTTCATTTATGTCAACGGTACGTAATTTTGGCGTTTGCCCTTTTTTGACTTTTCCGCGTAAGCGAATTTTTTGACCCACCGCAGGCTCAGTACCTTTATCCATGCGATTTTTTCTATACAAACGTCCCTCTTTTAAACCATAAAGTTGAGATATTTTATACATATCTTCGCCTTCTTTAACAAAGTGAAACTCTTGTTTTCCTCTAAAAAACCAACGTTTGCGTTGCAAATAAATATATTCGCCTTCCTTAAGCGGTTGATTAGGGCCACGCAATCTTTCATTGTATTTCAACAAGCACTTGGTCTTGAGATTGTACTTTTTGGCCAATTCCTCAGGCGTTTGTCCTTCTTTCGCTAAGGTTACTTTAACATCGTTAATCACTCTAACGAGGTCAAATTCAACATCTCCGCCATCGTATTTATACAACTTATACTGATCAATAATATTTATTAAATTATCGGCATACGTTGGACTAGTCGCATATCCTGCACTTTTTAGGCCCTGAGCCCATTTTTTATAGTCTTTTTGGTCAAGCCTAAATAAAAAACCATAACGATACGCTTTGTTTGGGTCGCGTAAAAATTCAGAATGGGCAATATAAGAAGATTCCGCATCTTCGTAGGCACGAAAACACGACTCAATCAATTGACCATTTTCATCATAATCATCATCTTTGACATAATAAGTAGCACCTCTCCATTCCGAACCGCATTTGACCCCGAAATGATTGTTTGCCTTTCTGGCTAAAACACTCGTTCCACCACCAGATTCCAACAAGCCTTGGGCTAATTTTATGCTGGCAGGAATCCCAGTTCGTTTCATTTCATCAATTGCAATTTTGTTAAATCTTTGAATATACTCCCATCGGACATTGCTCGGTTGTGCTTGTATTGCCGAAAAAGAGATAATCAAATAAAGACCTGCTAGTGTAGCTCTCATAAAGGAATTTTTAATTTGTTCATAGAAATACTTAAAAAAAACGCTATTTTTAATAACAATAACGCCGATTTTCGTAGCTTCCCAATTTCTTTTTTTATAAATAAATTCAAAAGTACACAAAAAAACGATTTTTTAACCAAACATTGTCTAAAAAATATTTTTTTAAAATAAAAATAACAAGGTTTTTGGCAGTTTTGATAAAGTGCCTTACCTTTGCACATGGAAATAAAGAATTCAAACTTCGATAATAAATTTTTAGGAGAGTACCTCACTTTTGATGACGTGCTTCTTGTACCTTCCTATTCAGAAGTCCTTCCTCGTGAAGTTGACATTTCAACCCAGTTTACTCGCAATCTTCGGATTAACGTTCCGATTGTTTCCGCAGCAATGGATACTGTAACGGAAAAAAGTCTGGCTATTGCTATAGCTCGACAAGGAGGCATTGGTATTATTCACAAAAATATGACGATTGCTGAGCAAGCTGAGCAAGTTCGTAGTGTAAAACGTTCAGAGAGCGGTCTTATTGTTGACCCTGTAACTTTACATGGCGATGCTACGGTAGGGCAAGCTCTTGAACTGATGAAAAAATTCAGTATCGGAGGTATCCCAATTGTCAATGCTGCACACAAACTCATTGGGATTTTGACGAATCGAGATTTGCGTTTTGAAAGCCAAATGAGCCGAAAAATAAAAGAAGTAATGACTACTAACGGGCTTATTACAGCACCGATTGGAACAACTTTGGCACAAGCCAAAGAGATTTTACAAAAAAATAAAATCGAAAAACTCCCTGTTACGGAAGCAGACGGTACGCTTGTGGGTCTAATTACTTATAAAGACATGATGCGTGTGGTCAATTATCCGAATTCTTGTCGAGATGAAATGGGACGGTTAGTTGTTGGTGCATCTTTAGGAGTCACGCACGACACCATGGAGCGCGTTGCTGCTTTGGTTTCTGTTGGCGT
>JBJXHA010000703.1:0-4978 GCA_046160275.1 Bacteroidia bacterium
CCTGATGGAACTTTAGGTTCTTTCAAACCTTCTTATACCAATATTGGTTTGTCTTATGCAAAACAATTTACAGACCATATTTCGGTAGGTGCTACGGTTCGTATTATTAGCGAAGCAAATGACCAAATTGCAGCACAAGGTTTTGCCTTTGATGCAGGGGTTCAATATCGCACAGGTTTGAACGAAACAGATGGACATCCTGAAAGGATTAAATTTGGCGTTTCTTTAAGAAATGTAGGTCCTTCCATGAAATATGGTGGCGATGGATTGTTAAATCGCGTATATTTGCAAACGAATAATCCTTATACCTCTGGGGTGTTGTTGCCTTCAGAAAAATTTGAACTTCCTTCTGTATTAAGTTTAGGTGGTTCTTATGATTGGTATATCGGAAATGACCATACTTTTACCGTATTAGGTGGCTTTATTTCTAATTCTTTTTATTACAACCAAACGGGTGTAGGAGCTGAATATAAATTTAAAGAATATTTGATGCTTCGTGGCGGTTTCTTGTATGAAAAAGGAATTTTTAGCAGCCAAAGATACAATTCATTCACAGGTGGAGCTTTTGGTGTTACAGTTCAAATTCCTTTCAAAACAGGAAAAACTGATGATGCTGGAAACCCTATCTATTCAACATTTGCACTTGACGGAAGTTATCGTACTTCTAGCCCGCTTCCCGGAACTTCTTGTATTGGGGTGCGTGTAAATCTATAATTTCGATGAAGATTCGTTTCATCGCTTGGGTTGATTGCAAAATCAACCCAAGTTTCTTTTTTGCCTAAGTAGGCATCAAAACAAAGTAAAGCATCTCTTTCAGGTGCTTTATTTCGTTGATTAACAAGTAATAAAATACAAGTTCACTTATTAATAATATAAGTACAAAAGAATTACTGTTGATTATTTATTGTTCATTTTCTCCATCTCAGGTAATCGAAAGGTGCGTTAAGGAAAATAGATAGGTAAGTTTTATATTCAGTAGAGAATGCAATCATCGTAAAAAGAGGCATTTCCCTATCATTAAGTATTGATTTAATTTATAGGATTAAATGATTTTAAGTACTCGGTAACAATTAGTTTATGTTATTTTTTATCACAGAAGAGTAATTATCAACACTTTATATCTGTTTACTGATAACTGTTAATTGTTAACTGACACTTATTTCCTTAATGGTCATTATTCACTATTAATTATTCATTACTTCTCACCTATCAACTTCTAACTATCACCTACTCAGATTGCTTTCACTTTTTAATTATTTTTAAATATGGAAATCACGTATTTAACACAAGAAAAATTAGACGAACTCAAAGCGCAACTGCATGAGTTGAAAACAAAAGGTCGCATAGAAATGGCATTACAAATTGCCGAAGCACGTGAAAAAGGCGACCTTAGCGAAAATGCGGAATATGATTCTGCAAAAGATGCACAAGGACTGATGGAAATGAAAATTTCAAAGTTAGAAACTTTAGTCGCAAGCTCTCGTATCGTGGATACCTCTAACATGGATCCTGACAAAATTTACATTCTTTCGACTGTAAAAATCAAAAATGTAAAAACAAATGCAGTTGTAACTTATACCCTAGTGGCAGAGGAGGAAGCCGATTTGAAAAAACAAAAAATTTCCGTAAAATCGCCTGTAGGTGCCTCTTTATTGGGCAAAAAAGTAGGAGACGTTGCAGAGGTAAAAGCTCCCGCAGGAGTTCTTCAATTCGAAATTTTGGAAATTTCTAGAACATAATGCCTTAAAGCTACTTTCATTCAGCCGCAAGCCGTCAACGTTTGTGGCTGTTTTTGTTGTAAAAAATAAGCAGGAAATTCTCTTAATTTTGCTTGCAAGAACAAGGAAAAAGTGTTTTTTGCTTGGGAGAAATTATCTACATTTGTGCAAAATTTACTAGCATGTTTACAGAAATTAATGCAACAAATCGCAAGGCAGGTTGGGTCGAAATCATCTGCGGCAGTATGTTCTCTGGTAAAACGGAGGAACTTATTCGAAGATTAAGACGTGCGCAAATCGCTAACTTGAAAGTGGAAATCTTCAAACCTGCTTTGGATACACGCTACAGTGAAACCGAAATTGTCTCTCATAATCAAAATACAATTCCTTCGCGCCCCGTACAAAAGGCAGTTGATATTCTGACTTTAGTAGGAGATGAAAAGGTGATTGGGATTGATGAAGCCCAATTTTTTGATGAGGAAATTGTAGCAGTTGTACAAGAACTTGCCAATCGTGGAGCGCGTGTAGTCGTTGCAGGCTTAGACATGGATTATTTGGGTCGCCCTTTTGGACAGATGCCCGCCTTATTAGCAAATGCCGAATTTATCACCAAAGTACACGCGATTTGTCAACGCTGCGGTAGTCTCGCCAATCACTCACACCGCATTGCAAAAGAAGAAAGTCAAGTGTTATTAGGCGAAAAAGACAGTTACGAAGCCCTTTGCCGAAAATGTTTTATGGAAGGGAATCGTTAAGTGCATATATAGCCAATTGAGATGGCAATATCATGCTCAAAAGCTGTGTTAAATTTCCCTGCAAATGTTTAAATAAATTTTCATTAACTTCGCCCAATTATGGGCAAAATTAATGAAATTACCACACCATTTATGAAATACATTCTTTTCTCTTTGTTCCTATTTCCACTCTATTTGCTTTCTCAAACTTTCCCTGTTTTGGAGTTTCAAAAGTTTTATGAAAATCCTAATGGAGATGATTATGTGCGGCGGATGGTAAAAACAGCTGATGGGAATTTGGTTTTGGGAGGGCATAGTGTATATCAAGCGGGAGGATGCACGGATTTGCGTTTGATAAAAATAGACACAGCGGGCAGGGTAATTTGGGAGAAAAAATTGCCCCTTGAAGGTTGCCAAGAACTCAATGACATGGTGGCTACGCCTGATAGTTCGGTGGTGTTTGTGGGTTCAAGTAGCGCGATGCTTGAACATTATGAAGATGCCGATAACCTATATCGCTCCGACTTTTGGGTGGGAAAAATCAACAAAAATGGCGAATTTACTTGGCTCAAATCTATGGGCGGCGAGGGAACCGACATTGGTTATAGTATTGCGCAACTAGGGGCGGATTTTGTGCTAACGGGCGGTTCTTTTTCTAAAGAAGGGGAGGTAATGGAAAATCATGGGGCAAGTGATGTGTGGTGTTTGCGCGTAAATAGTATGGGAAAACCTAAATTTTCTACCGTGATTGGGGGCAAAGGGCATGAATGGGCAAAAACAATCGCCGTTTGTAAAAATGGGGATTTGATTTTGGCGGGCTTCACTAATTCCGATAAATTGACAGGAAATATAAGCCGTATTCCTACTAGCCGAAATGGAAACGCTTTGCTCATTCGAATGAAAGAAAATGGGCAGATGCTTTGGTTACGTACTTATCCTACGCCGCATGGCGGGATTTTTAACCAAATTCAGGAAGACCAGCAAGGCAGGATTATTGTGGCTGGAACCTACCATGTTCAAGCTTACGATTCCCAATTTTGGCTAATGAAACTTACCGCAGATGGCAAAACAATCCTTGACCAAAAAATAGGCAACCTTGATAATGAGTCGCTGACATGTTTGGCAATTTGTCACGATACGAGTTATCTGTTTGGGGGATATTCGCAAAGTGTTCGCAATGGTGGAGACAGTTTATCCAAAGGAAAGGACGATTTTCATTTATTCAAAATGGACAAATTTGGGAATATCATTTGGCGAAAAGTATATGGGGGAGGGGATAGGGAAAGGTGTTACAGCGTATTGGAATATGCTAAAGGCGTTTTATTTGCCGTAGGGGAAAAAGAAAATTATTATACAGGGGACAAAAAAGGCGATACAGACCTTTGGCTGCTCAAAATCACCGACCATGAATGCGATTCTTTGCCTTTAAATATGTTTATTCGTTCCAATGAGAACAATGAAGTCGAAGTCAACCAACCTGTAAGGCTTCGGGCGCAACATCAACATGGGCAGCGTTTTCTTTGGGATTTTGGCGATGGAACCTTTGCTAAAGAAGAGCAACCCCTCAAAACGTTTACCCAAAAAGGTGAATTTGAAATCAACTTAACCGTTTATTACAGCGAGGCTTGCGCTACGAGTTTTACCCTGCCGCAGAAGGTAATTGTAAAATAAGTGACTGATAAATATAGATATTTGCCTATTCTCCCTAATGACAGCCCCCTATTTTTATTTCAAAAATAGAATAAATCAATGTTATATTTTGGGCGATAGGGGGAAAAATAAGCCAAATGAGATTTGATGGACATATTGTATAAAGGATATTATCAAGTTTTATGCTGAAAAAAAGGTTGACTTTTTGGGAAAAATAAAAACTCGAATCTAATTTATTTGTCCGTACTCTGTTGTTAATGAATTTATAGTTAATCAGTTATTCTTTTAAAGGTAATCAATTAAAGCGATAGAATAATCCTTGTTAAATTGTGTGAGATATTTCAATTTATCAAAAAAATAAGAACGATTATCGTTACTTTGTGAAAACTAGCAGAAATATAACATAAGATAAAGTGTAGAAAAGGTCATTTTTCTTACCCTTTCTACATTTTAGCTTACCATGATAGGGTATGGCGAATGATGAATGTTTTTGAGTTGTTGTTTTTCTCTCAACTCAAAATGTTTATTAGTGTTTGTTGTATTTAACTTATTGATAATTAGTGTTTTAACTTGTTTATCGTAAAAAGTTAACACTTTGTTGTTACAAAAGCAGTATGCCAAACAGAAAATATTTTCTGTTTGGCATACTGCTTTTATATAAAAGAAATAAAGCAATTCTTTAGGGGAGAAAAAAAATAAGAAGGTAACTTGCGATATTAAACTTGCTGAAATATCGCAAGCCTTGGATAAAATGAAATCCGCGCCAAGAAACTTACATACCTAACCATTTTGCCTAATATCCGCATTGATTTTGCAACGAACAAGTGATAATATAACGAATCAAATAGTCAATCCTAAATAGAAATGGCGGCATAA
>JBJXHA010000704.1:0-15278 GCA_046160275.1 Bacteroidia bacterium
CCTGCTTTTCTAAAAAGGAGGAAAATCATAGAGCTGCTTTCGCTATCATCGTACAGCAACGTAACTATGCTTATCATACATTTTAATACACAACCTACTTGTATTCTTATTTGCTTCCGTAATAAAAAGTTAAAGCGCAAACAAACATGCCTAAAAAAAATGCAATCATGATTGCCAGTGTGTTGGAATAAGAGGTAGGATTAATTTGCCCTTTTCTTGCCATTTCTTTTATTGCTGGATATAATCGCCAATAGAAGGAGGAAATAGTGGGAACTAAGGCAATTACACTATAAATGATGGTAGTATCATTCCCAGTAAAAAGAATGACAATAAGTAATGCGATAAAAATCAGTTTTGTACCAGCAACCCAATTAACCAAGTAATCAACAAGCGCAGATATTTCTGGGTCGCGTTTCGCCTTTTCATAAGCATTAAAAACCCCTAATCCATTTCCTTTTTTTGTACTTGGGGAAAAATAAAGGATAATGACATTCAGCAATTCCAAAATAAGGAACGCAATAATTACCGTATAGATTATTTTCATTAAGTAATGGATAATTAATAATTGATAATGGAAAATTATATTAATTTATTCACTATCAGGGTTTTAGGTGAAAATATTAACATAAACTAATTTTTACTGAGTACTTATTCTTTACAAATTGAGCTAAATCCTGACTTATTTGATAATAGGCTCTCTACTAAATATTGAGCTACATCGGCTCTTGATATCGTATTATTTGGCAAGAACCTAGCGTTCTGAATGATTATTTTACCCGTTGCCAAGCCATCATTTAAAGCCACGGGTCTGATAATATGAAATTTTAAACCGCTATTCACAATAGCTTCTTCCTGAAGTTCATGGTCTTTCATCGTACCATTGATTAGTACTTTACAAATCAGTTTTGAGAACCAATTTAGCTGACTCCAACTTTCTCCAACCCCTAATGCGCTTATAACATGAATTTGACAGGTAGCTGAAAGCTTGTTCAATACCTCAAGAACGTTTTTCGTCCCTTTTGACCTGATATAAGAATTTTTCAAATCTCTACTACCCAAAGAGATTACTACATCTGTAAAATGATAAGCGCTAAAAGCGGCTTCTATGTCGTCTTTGTTAAGCACACTACCGAAGATAAACTTGGTATTGGGTGTTTTAATTTTTTCATCAGAGCCTTCTCTGACAAAAGCAAAATGCTGTATATCATTTTCCTCCAATTTTTGACAAATTTGCTGTCCTGTATTGCCTGTTGCGCCAAAAACGATTACTGTTCTATGTTCCATAATTATTCTTAACTATTCACTACTTACTAAGTATAATACTTCTTTCTCCTTTTACCAAATTCTACTAAAAAGAGGCTGCCCTTTTGGGAAAGCCTCTTTTTAATTTTGAATACTACATATCAACTATGTCTTATCACAACAAGCCCATTGCGGTTTTGCAGCGTGTTTCTAAGCCATTTTGATACGCATAACTATCAAAAGTCAAAGATTTTTTATATTGCTTGCGTGCTTCCTCTTTTTGCCCTAAACTTCTCGCAATTTCGCCTAAGTAATAATAAGAATAGACTTGCATATACAAAACTTGCGTTTGCGTTTGATTCGCACAAGTTGTATAATAATTGCGTGCCATTTCGTAGTTTTTTTGCGCATGATATACACGCCCCAAACGATAATACATTTCTGTTTTCTCTTCGGCAGTTAAGGCATTTGGATTTGCTTTCATCGGCTCTAAAATTGCCAAACTTTTCACAAAATATCCGCCATCAAATAGGTTTCTTGCACGAAATAGCTTTTGAACATTTGTACTAGGCTCCCCTTTCAAAAAGCGGCTTGCCATTTGAAATGCATACTCATCTTCATCAAAACCTGAACGTTTTTGTGTAGTTAGTTTTTGAAAATGCCCTTTTGCCGTTACGTAGTCACCATTTAACAAATACGCCATTCCTAAGCGAAATAAGCCATCTGTACGGTACATTGTGCCTTTTTGATGCGCCAAAAAGTTAGTGAAATAAACTTGTGAATTTTTATAATCTTCCTTAAAATAATAAGATTTTGCCAAAGCATAATCCCAGTAAGGAATAAAAAATACCTTTGTGTTACTAGTATATTTTGAGCGTTTTGCCAAAATTTCGTAGGCTTTTTCGTTTTTGTTCATCACCATATAACCCGTAGCAATGAAAAAATCAGTGGCTACCGTTGCTCCAGAGCGTTTTTGCTCATCTAACAAGCGTTGTACAGCCTCAGCTGGGCGGCTCATTAAATTTTTCTCGGCATAATAAGCGATGAAACTCGCCTCGCTACGCAATACCTCGCCTTGAGAAGCGGCAATGCGTAATTGTTTTAAACCCTGCTCCAAATTTCCTTTAATTCCCATCGAATTGGTAATCCATACATATTTTTTGGGAACGGTAGAAAGGGCAATGTTGAACAAACCTTGCATTTTGTAATTGGCTACATCATCAGGAAAACGTGCTGTATTTTCTTGTATCAAATTATAGCACTCTTTTCCATGCATAACAGCCTTCACATAATCGCCTTTTACAAATTCCAAAGTAGCACGTTTACCATACATTTCTGCCATAAACACTTTTTTATGGGCATTATCATTAGGCATTGCTTGGAGCATTGTTAGGGTTGCGTCCCAGCTTTTATAAAATTGTTGGATATAAGCAGGATCTTGTGATGCCGCCCACTTATAAATTACGATATTAGATTGATAAAAAACGCGATACGCCGCAGGAAGTTGATATAATCTTGTTTCTGCATCTGAGAGGTGAAATTGCTCAATATCTGATTCAACCTGTCGTCTAATCATTTCATTATAAGCAGGATGAGCAGCAATCGCTAGATTGGAAAGTACCACACCTAACAAAAAGGAAAGTGTAGTTTTTAAAAAGTCCATAAATCTTTATATATATGTGTAAATAATGGATAATGAATAGCGAATAATGGTAAATCATTGATAATAAATGAGATAATATTATTCAAGGAGATAAACTAAGTTCAACCGAATATGTATGAATCAATAGTTTGTCGAAATGCGTTTCGGAATATAACTAGTTGAAAACTAGCAATATGAAATAAAACAGATGTCTGTTCTTATTGCTTTTTCAAATTTTCACCTTTTTTAACAGGAAAAATATTTCCATATTCCTGATAAATTCCTTACAAAAATAATGCCTTTTTACTTCGATACTCAAACTAAATTTATTCTAACTGGGATATTATTAGAGGGTAAGAACAATTATGCTGCAAAAGTAAGCATTTATAGTAGAATAAAAAAATGGGTGAGTGAAAAAATACTACATTTTTAATAGGGAAATAAACTCATGTAAGGGTAATACAAGCCGATTCTGTGTTGTTTTGTAAACAGGATAGATTTCCCTAAGCCATTCACCATTTTCTTCCTTTTTTAGGGTCGCAATTAATTCCGACCCTAAAAAAGGAAGAAAATCACCCTGCATAAAGAATAACAAAATCCAGGTTTCTAAAAAACACTTATATTCCCCTTGAATAGACAAAAATCCCTTGATTATCTCTTAATTTTCGCTAAATTTGCACCCTCATTTAAAATTTCTGAAACATTATGTATGATGTATTAGTAATCGGAAGCGGTCCTGGTGGCTATGTAGCTGCGATTCGTGCGGCGCAGTTGGGTATGAAAGTGGCTTGTGTGGAGCGCGAATCTTTGGGTGGTATTTGCCTAAATTGGGGTTGTATTCCTACCAAAGCTTTGTTGAAATCTGCGGAAGTGCTAGAATATTTGCAACACGCCGAAAAATATGGCTTGAAAGCAAGTGGTATTGACAAGGATTTTAGCGCGGTGGTAAAGCGTAGCCGCGATGTGGCAAATGGCATGAGCAAAGGCATTGAGTTCTTGTTCCGTAAAAATAAAATTGAAACGATTAAGGGAACTGCTCGCCTTACTTTGGACAAAAAAGTGGAAGTAACAGGCAATGATGGCAGCAAAAAAGTCTATGAGGCAAAGCATATTTTATTGGCAACAGGTGCGCGTTCTCGTAGTTTGCCTGCAATGCCGATAGATGGCAAAAAAATCATTGGCTATCGTGAAGCAATGGTATTGCCCCAACAACCTAAAAAAATGATTGTAGTAGGCTCTGGCGCAATTGGCATTGAGTTCTCTTACTTTTATCATACGATGGGAACGGAAATCACGATTGTGGAATACATGGACAGAATTTTGCCTGTGGAAGATGAGGAAGTTTCTAAAACCATGGAGCGTTTGTATAAAGGAAAAGGCATGAACATTATGACAAATTCAGAAGTGATTGCAACAAATACAACGGGAAATGGCGTGGTAGCAACCGTAAAAACCCCAAAAGGAGAAGTGAAAATTGAAGGGGATATTTTACTTTCTGCGGTAGGAATTGTGGCGAATCTCGAAAATTTGGGCTTAGAAGAATTAGGCATCAAAATGGAAAGAGGCAAAGTATTGACCAATGATTTCTATGAAACGAATGTAAAAGGAATCTATGCTTTTGGCGACATGACTCCTGGACCCGCTTTGGCGCACGTAGCCTCACATGAGGGCATTATTTGTATCGAAAAAATCGCAGGTATGCACGTTGACGCAATGGATTATGGCAATATACCAGGTTGTACCTATTGTCTTCCAGAAGTTGCCTCTGTGGGCTTGACCGAAAAACAAGCGAAAGAAAAAGGCTACGAAATCAAAGTAGGAAAATTCCCTTTCACTGCATCAGGAAAAGCAAGCGCATCAGGCAAAAAAGATGGCTTTGTAAAAGTGATTTTTGATGCAAAATATGGCGAATGGCTAGGCGCACACATGGTAGGCGCAGGCGTAACCGACATGATTGCCGAAGTCGTGGTAGCTCGTAAACTCGAAACCACAGCACACGAAATTATCAAAGCCGTACATCCACATCCCACGATGTCAGAAGCCGTAATGGAAGCCGTAGCTTTAGCTTATGGTGAGTGTATTCACTTGTAAGTTAGTGTTTTATGTATAAATAAAGAGGCTATTTAAAAAGTTCGGAACTCCTTTAGGAGTTCCGAACTTTTTAAATAGCCCCACATTTTTTATTTTGTAGCAAAATCAGCCTTACTCTTTTATCACTTTGTAGCCATCTAAGCCTACTTTTACGTAATAAACGCCGCGTGGTAAATGTGTCATTTCTATGCGAGATGGTGTATTTTCAAAATACAAGACCATGGTTCCATTGATGTCATATACTTCTACGGGAGTGCGCGTAAGTTTGGTACTAATATAAAGTGTATTTTTTACAGGATTGGGATACATTAGTAATTTACCTGCCAAAACGATAATCTCTACATTTGAGAAACTTGTTCCTCCGTCAATGTCAATTTCTTTGATACGATAGAAGTATTTTTTGAAATCTAAGTTCATATCTGTAAATTCATAGTTTTTCACGGTTTGACTAATACCTGCGGCTGGCACATCGGCAACTTCTTCAAATAACAAGCCATCAATCGAGCGTTCTACCACAAATCTGTCGCTATTCAATTCAGAAGCGGTACTCCATTGTAAAATTGCGTTATTTTCTCCTTTTTGTTTTACGGTAAAATCCAAAAACTCAACAGGGAAGAAAGAACCTGGCGCGCCTGGAGAGCCTCCCGCAGAGCCACCTGAAAAGCTAGTTACCCAAAACTCTGCGTATTTCTTGCCTAAGCTACTTCCTTTTTTCCATTTCCTTGTAGAAGAAGCAGCGGCATTGCTATAAGTATTTATGTTAGCACTGGCAACGTTTGTCCCCAAAGGATCATTTGAGCCGTCTGTTTTGTAGAAGGTGATATTTTCCTCCACATTCATCGAGCCGGGAATTAAACTATTCAAGGTCGTTTTCAAATCGGAAAAATCTGCATCAGTATAGTAAAAACGCACTCCTACGGAGTCAGTGGGTTGTTGTGATGGATTTTGAAGATTCACTTTCCAAAAGCGATTGAAAGTGTACCAACCATTGGGGTTGACGTTGTAGGTTGCGGAAGATAAGTTATTCGCAGCCCCAGAACCATAACTTGAAGTAGTTCCTACTTCCACATCTATATCACCTGCATAAACGCTTCCTAGTTGGGTTTGTCCATTTTTAAAAATCGAAACCAATAAATTTCCGCTATTATCAAAATAATGTGTCCAACCCGAAACCCCAGTTTCTTCATCATCGGCAGAAATCGTATTGTTACTTGTATTATATACACGGATGGCAAGCTCGTAGGCGCCCACATCTGAAAGAGAATCTCTCAAATTGCCCAATTGGTCATTTGTAATAGTATTCGCAGCCGCGTTAATTGCAAGGCTTTCAAAAGGCAAGCGATACGTTTTTACGGTACTTCCATTAAGGTAAGCTAAGGTATAATCTCCAAAAACTTGGGAATAAGAGAGCCCTGTTTGGTCTCCCGTTGTAACACCGCCCAAAGAAGCCGTTCCCGAAAGAACACCCACTAAATTATGCCCTAAAGTAGAGCCATAAGTAATACTCCCTCCTAAATCATCATTTGTATTTCCTACGACTAAAGTATTATTCAAAATTGGGGCAACAGTTCCATACATTCCGCTTCCTGCTGATGCTGTATTTTCAGCGATAGTACAATGCGTAAAAGTGGTAGAGCCACCTTCTGTCATTGCAGCTCCCCCAAAACCTGATGCGATATTTTGAGAAAAAGTGCAGTTTCTAAATGTCCAAGTGCCACTATTTACTGTTAAGGCCCCGCCATCACCTGCATTAATTTTGTTTTGCTCAAAAGTGCAACTTGAAATTGTGCCTGTACCATTTACCGATAAAGCTGTATTATTTTGAAAATAAAGCGGAGAAAGTGGGTCGGTTGCAGCAGAAAAGAGGTTAGAAGTATTGTCAAAAAAAGTGGAAAGATTCATGGTAAGTGTGCCGCCATTCATATAGATAGCTGCCCCTGCTTTTCCTGATTGATTACTATTGAACTGCACATTTGAAATGGTTAGTGTTCCTCCATTATTATAAACGCCGCCGCCATTATCAGAATAATTGTTTTGGATAATGACCCCTGATGTGATAGAGAGTTGCGCTTGAGCTTCATTGAAAATTGCACCCCCTTGTCCATCAGGAATGTCTTGGGTATTATTTTGGAAAATCAAATTTCCAGCTAAATTACACAAACCATTTCCAGCCCCATCACCATTATAAATTGCGGAGCCATACGGAGAAATATTGCTATCAAAAATCGCAGGCGTTCCTGTTGTCGTAGTTACACTAATTGTTCCTAAATTGTAAATTGCCCCGCCTAAAAATGTGGAGTAATTTCCTTGAAAAGAAAAATTCACTCCATTATAATGTGAAAGTTCTAGGATTTGATAATTGCTAATTGCGCCGCCAAAAAACTCCGCAGTATCTCCTGTAAAACTATCTCCATACAACTTTACGACCCCATCATTCAAAATTGCTCCTGCTTCGCCAAAGGCTTCTGTTTCATTATCGTGATAGGTACAACCATAAGAATTTACCTTTGAACCATAACGAACACAAATAGCACCACCTCCCGTAGCAACATTTTGAGAAAAGTTACAATTATACAGATTGGCATTTGCCGTAGCATTAAAGAAATTATAAATCGCCCCGCCTTCAGCACCTGCCGCAGTATTCTGCGTCAATGAACAGTCATACATAAACAAGGTTCCTGCATTTGTAACAGCCCCCCCGTTTCCTGTGGTGTAGTTATTTTGGAAAGTAGAATTATAAATGCGAGTTGTGGCATTTAAACCATTATAAATGGCTGCGCCATTTCCGTCTGTTACTAGATTTGCGAAGGTACAGTCATAAACGTACAAAGTTCCTGCGTTATTTAGGGCAGTTCCTGAGTAATTGGTAGTCGTAACATTCTCAAAACGTAAGTTACGTACGCGAAGGGTATGCCCCACATTAGTTTGAAGCAAGCCACTTGTTCCGTTTCCGATTACAACATTAGGCGTTCCTCCATTAATGGTAATATTCTTATTGAGAATAATAGAGCTTGTTAAGGTTACATTTGACACGCCCCCAGCGAAAATAATGCTGTCGCCTGTGGCTGCGCTTGTAATTGTGTTACGCAATGAGCCTGCACCGCTATCATTGCCATTCGTTACAGTAAGTGTGGCTGCCGACAAAAAAGAAGGCAAAACAAGTAACAAGTATAAGTAGTGGGTAAGTTTGATATTTGGCATAATATAATATTAATAGTTCGTTGTTTTAATAAAGGATAAAATTTGTAATCAGAAGACTTTAATGAAATGTGTTACTCAATGATAGGGAGGGGATGGTCAGTAACTCATTGATTTAAAGCAAGCTATTACTTCAATGGAATATTATTTTAATGAAACAAATTCCTAGCCAAAATGATATATTTCGAGTTGTTTTTTATTTTTTTACGAAAAATAACACCCGCAAACTCTTTTTAGCTAGGAACTATTTGTATTCTCATTATTCTTTGATAATAGCTTGAGTTTCAGTGCCTATTCTTAGGTAATATACACCAGGTACCAAATCCGAGATATTAAGATGTTCAGGCACTTTTTTATAGTTTTTCACTACATGACCTGCTGCATCAGAGATAGTCATAGATTGACGCTCAATACCTGCACTAATGAATAAGTCACCTGTTGTTGGGCTTGGATAAGCAAGAACAGCTCCGTCAGTTAAGATAAACTTTGTATCAGAATACGAATATCTTCCATCTATGTCTATTTGTTTAATGCGATAATAGTATTTACGATAATTTAAGGATTCATCTAAATAACTGTATGTGCTTTGTCCATCGGCATAACCTACCGCAGCCACTTCTGCTACTCCTTCAAAATGTTGTCCATCTTCGGAGCGTTCTATCACAAATTTATCATTCCCTACTTCGGCTCCTGTCATCCAATTGAGCCTTACAGCTCTTTCTCCTGCCAAATGCAAATCAAATTTCATCCATTCCACAGGCAAAGGTCCGCCATTTCCACTTGCACCACCCGAACCACCTGAAAAACTACTTACATAAAATTCAGCATAAGAGAAATCTAGTGAAGTTCCTTTTTTCCAAGTTCTCAAAGAAGGATTCGTATTGTATTCGTACAAATGAAAAGCTGAAGCGGGAACATTTAGGCTCAATGGGCTATGATAATTATCTACTTTGAAAAAACGAACATTGTAATCACTCATTACCGTATTAGGAAGGAAAGCGTTTGCGACATTCGCTAAATCTGTATAATCTGCTTGGTTGTAATAGAAACGTACACTTACAGAATCAGTAGGTTGATTGGTAACATCGACTTTCCAATAGCGGTTCATACTAAACCAACCGTTTCCAGGTAGTGCTACATAATCGGCGGCGGTAAGGTTTTGCCCAATACCACTTCCCGTTTCAGGCTCTAAGCCTACGCTCACTGTCATTGCGGGATTTGCGCCAGAAATGCTACCAAAGGTTTGCCCATGAAAATGCAAAGAAAGCAATAATTCTCCCACCGCGTTATAATAATGTTGCCAGCCATCACTTCCCATATACATCATAGTAGCGGAAGAAAGGCTATTAGGCGTAGTTGTAATATTAATATATAACTCTACAGCTCCTACATCAGGCAAAGCATCACGAAGGCGACCTCTTTGGTCTTGGCTAAGGGTAGTAGAGCCTGTATTTACCGCAATACTTCCCATAGGCAATGCAACCGTTCTTGTATAAGCCCCATTGTAAGCCAAGGTCATTCCCCCAAATACTTGCGCATAAGTTTTATTCGGTTGGTTTCCAATGGTATTTCCTGCTAATGCGCTTCCTAACCCTGTTTTTCTAAGGTTCCAAATATTATGACCAAGCGTAGAGTTAAAAAAGCCCACTAAGTCGTGGTTGCTATTGCCTGTGATGATGCAGTTGTTAATATGAACATAATTGCTTGTGTGTAAGCCGCCCCCTTCGCCAAAAGCATTATTAGAAACAATTGTGCAATTGTTCAAATTAAGTGTTAAGGCACTAAGCGTTGCATTTCCTGTTTTAATTGCACCGCCTGTTGTAGCCAAGCCCATTGTGCTATTACCGAAGAAGGTGCTATTATTAAAGGTGAAATTTCCTGCTTTTGCATACATTCCTGCACCAGAGCCATATTGTGCTAAGTTATTTTCTAGAGTAACACATGAAAAAGTACCCGCACCGCCATTCAAATAAAGACCTCCTCCAAAACGCCCAGAAATACCTGTTATTCCCGTAGGAGCCACTTTATTTCCGCCGATTTCTACCTGGGTAAAAGAAAGCACGCCTCCGTTTAGCCCCCCAATATTTTCAGAATGAATCGCACCACCCGTTAATTTTGCCGCATTTTCACGAATTTTCACCTGATTCATTGTGATACCACCATAATAATTAAAAATAGCACCTCCCGCATATCCTTTGTTCTTCTTGATAACTACGCCATTTTGCATTGTCAAAGAAGACAAAGAATCACAGAAAATTGCTCCCCCTTTTCCTGAAAGGGTATCTGTTAAATTATTTTGAATCAAGACATTCCCTGATAAAGTACAAGTAGCCCAAACCGAATTGCAAATTGCACCACCACCATATTGCGCAAAATTACCTTCAGTAACCGAAGTAGAGCTTCCTATTTGTGCAGGCAAGATAGCACTTCCATTACCAAACGAACCCGTCAAAGTCATGCTTCCATAATTAACAATTGCCCCCCCTTTATGTGGCGCAATATTGGCATGAAACACTACATTAGAATCGCCTTGATTTTGGAAATAGATAGCAGAATAATTTGCAACTGCGCCTCCACTATAATCGGCAAGGTTATTTTCAAATATATCGCCATAAGAATAGGTGATATTTTGATTAAAAATTGCCCCTCCATCAGAAGCAGAATGATTGCCTGTATAAACACAACCGTGAGAGTGCAAAATGGAGCTATTTTGTGTCATAATTGCTCCCCCCATCATGCCATAATTATTTACGAAATGACATTGATATAGGAAAAATGCACCTGAAAATATTCCTTGCAAAGCTCCCCCTTCTCCCCAATCGGTATGATTTTCAATAAAAAGACAGTTTTTTGCAGTAATTGTACCAGCACTTACCATTGCGGGACCATTTCCATATTCGCTTCGGTTATTATAAAAAACACAATTATTCATCTTCACCGAAGACGAAATCGTGGAAACCATCGCCGCGCCATTTGCGCCCGACCAAAGCGATTTGAATTGACAGTTGTTTAGGGTTACATGACCCGCATTCGTCATACCTAAGCCTTGCAACGGATTTGCGCTGTTTAGCATATTCACATTTGCAAAATGTATGTTTGTAAGTGAAACAGTCATTCCGCTTGTAACCTGCATAAGGCGAACGGGAGTAGCAAGAGGAGTTAGACACACCTCAGCCCCAGAAGTAGTAACAGTAAGCGATTTGTTTAGAACGATAGCACCTGTCAAGCGCACCGTATCTACGTTAGGTGCAAATACAAGTACATCGTTGTTGCTGGCGAGCAAGACAGCTGCACGAAAAGAACCTGTGCCTGAATTATTACCATTGCTGATAGTAAAAGTGGCAGCAGAAAGAATAGGATTGTACATAAGTGCGCACAGCACACTCACATAAGAATAGAACTTATGCATAATGGTTCGACTATTTAGGTTTAGGTTGAGTGGTGGTTCTTGTTAATTATACAATTATCGTTGCTTAGTCTCGACCAGTCGTGGTTAGGTTAGATAAACTGGGGAAGGAGACTGTATAATCACAAGTACATACATCTATGCGCTCGTTGAAAGACAAATTAAACGTGTGTTATCACAGAGATAAATTCCATCTTGCACATTATAATATGCAGAAGATGAGTGCCGAAAAGCGGCGTGGTATAAGATGTTAAAAATCATTTTAGTTACAGGCTTTGAGGTCATTGAGATGAATAATTATCGTTGTCATTAAGACTAATAAAAGAACTTACAAATTCTATGTAAAATTATGTATAATCTTTTACAAAAAAAAGCGTTTTTTCATATTTTTTCAAAAAAAATCTTTCATCACTTTTTTTAGTCTATTCTAAGCCAACAAAACAAGGAGTAGGAAGGTAATATTGCGCAAACAGGGGAATAAAAGGTTATTTTTCAGTTGTTTATTGAGAATCTCTTTGTCGCTGAAAATCAAATCGGTAAAAGTTTGGAAAAAAGTTTACACCAATGAATTTATCCGAAATTTGAAATAGTACATCGAATCGTATTTTTTTTCAACATAAAACATAAATGCGTTTATTACTCAAACAAATTTATACAAAACTTACATTATTTAATATGCGTTTTTTTATTAAATATAACAAACAAACCGTTATTACACCAGATTTTCCGTGCTATTTTCATTTTCTCCTAAATCTTCGGGGGTAGCGGCAGCCGTATTTTCTATGTCTTCATCTAGGATATAACGCTGCGGACTAGTCGGATATTTTCGTTGTGTTAGCTCTTGCCATTTTTTTTGCCAATTTCTGCGAAAGGGAGATAGTTGTGCAGTGCCGTACATTCCTTGATTTACGATGATTACTCCTAAAATGACCAAGATTACTAACACATAAAAAGATACATTCCTTGCACATAAATAGTCAAAAGTTCCATGTAAGCTAATGGCAATTATGACACCTTTTATATGCTCTTTGGTAGCCCAAAAACGCGAAGGTCTGAATTTTGCGCGTCCCACATAATATCCCATCGCCGCGCCGCATACTGCATGAATCGGAACAGAAACCACCATTCGCATCAAACCGACTCTGAGTTCATTTTGTGCAGCACCAATATACAATATGTTTTCTAATGCTGCGAAGCCCAATGAAACCACTACACAATACACGATTCCATCAAAAGGCTCATTAAAATGCTGCAAAGGATAATTAAAAATGCGAACAATCAAATATTTCATTCCTTCTTCCGAAAAGGCAACTACCAAGAAGTAATAGAAGGCTAAGGACAAGCCTTGTGATTCTGAATGACAGTTAGAGAGTTGCTGAAGTGTTTCTTGTAAAACAACAATCGGAAATGAAATCAACACACCGAAAAAAAAAGTAATCAACAGCAACCAAATTGGCTCTCGCTCGTACCTATCCTTCCAATAAATATAAGCAAAAATCAAAAAAACAGGTGCTAAGGCAAGAATTAGAATCTGCATATTTGGGTGCGCCATCAAAAACGTAATACAAAGTTCGAAAAAGAAATATGAATGGAACGAAGGAAATTTTTGCATTTATTCCCGAAATTTCCCTAATTTTGTAAAGTTTTCCAGATAAAAACCATTTTCAGATGAAACAAGCATATTATGGGTTACTTTTGCTGCTTTTGAGTTGTATGCTAATGGGCTGCGAAGAAGAAGAAAAATTGCCTGCTTTGCCCAAGCCCGGAGATGATAAAATCTTGAAAGAGGTTTTTAACGTAACCTTTTGGTTTTCAGAGTTTGGCAATTTAAAAGCAAAACTAGAAACAGGAAAAGTAACGGAAAAAAATGACGGCAAACCCGAAAATCCACAAATCTATCATTATTTGACCAATGGCGTAACGATTCATTTTTATGATGCAACAGGAAAACCCGAAACGCGTATTACTTGTAAAGAAGGGAGATTGAATAAAGCCGACAACATGGCAGAACTCAATGGAAATGTGGTAGTTACACGCTTATCAGACAATGCAATGCTGCGTACAGAGCAGCTTTTTTGGGAAGAAAAGAAAAGTAAATTATATTCTTTGGTCCATACTTCGATTCAAGAGCCTGACAGAGACCTCGAAGGCGAGTATTTTGAATCTAATACTTCTTTCACGCGCTTCCAGCTTTCTAAAGCAAAAGGCGAAATGAAAGTAAATCAACTTTAATTCGCACAAAATCAAGCAATTATGGTTGATTTCTCATCTCTTAAATTATGGTAACACACATTCTATATGCCCTCATTGCAATGGTTATCATTGCTTTTTTTGCAGGCATTGAAATCGCTTTTTTGGCTGCAAGTTTGGTAAAAATTGAGCTAAAAACAAGGCAAAATAGTACCTCCGCGCGTATTCTTTCCTATTTTAAAAAGAATATGTCAAAAATTTTAATCACCATTTTGATTGGGAATAACTTGGCATTAATGCTTTATACTCAACAACTTGGAGAAATTTTTGAACCCCTTTTTCACAACTATTTGCACCTTACTAAGGCAGAAAATCCTTTTCTGCTGACCTTTATTGAAGCATTACTTGAAACGGCTTTTTTGCTCGTTATCGCAGAATATATCCCTAAATCTTTGTTCGGGCGTTTGGCGGATTGGATTATTTATCCTGCCGCTTATATTTTACAGTTTTTTTACTGGCTGTTGTGGATTCCTGTGCAATTCGCCGATTTGTTTTCAAAATTAACCTTGCGCTTGTTCAATGTTTCTCCTGAGCATGAAGCGGCTGTTTTGGATAGAAAAGACCTCGACCATTATATTATGGAGGCAATTGAATCTAGTGAAGGAACTCCCTTGCCTCAATTCGTGGACACCGAAATTTTGGCAAATGCCATGACTTTTAATGAAACGAAAACCCGTGAGTTTCAAATACCTAGAACAAAAATCGTTGCCCTCCCTATAGGTGCAAGTCCTAGTGAATTGCATCAAAAATTTAGCGAAACCCAACATTCACGTATCATTATTTATGGTGAAGATATGGACGACATTCGGGGATATGTGCATATTCTTTCGATGTTTAAAAAACCGAAATCTATTGAGGAAAATATACAACCGGTCTTAATGGTACCTGAAACGATGTCGGCGCAGGTGTTGATGAAGGAATTTGCGGAGAAAAGACGTAGCGTTGCGATTGTGGTTGATGAGTTTGGCGGTACTTCGGGCTTGATTACGATGGAAGATGTAATGGAAGAAGTTTTTGGCGAAATTGATGATGAACACGATGAAACTACGCCAGATAGCGAAGAAGATATGACCATCAAACGCCTTGAAAATGGCGGTCTGCTCATCGGGGCAAGACAGGAAATTTACGATTTGAATGAAGAATTGTATATTACAAGGAATGAGCTTGTCTCAAAAATTGCAAATTTAAATGTTGAAAACAATAATCAGTATCATGACCCGAAGAGTGCCGTATGGGATAATAATTTGAGAATCCCTGTAAATATTTACTATAAAGGAGCGAACATTAATGATCAATTAGAATAATTATTATGAAAGGAAAAATAAAAACAATCATAGGTCCGGTCATCGATGTACAATTTGATGATCATATACCAGAAATATATAATGCACTTGTAGTTTCAAACGGCGACAAAAGTATTACACTTGAAACTCAGTATCACTTAGGTGG
>JBJXHA010000705.1:0-13747 GCA_046160275.1 Bacteroidia bacterium
TGCAAAGATAAATATTATTTGTCTATCTTTTTTGATAATAATATTAGCCGTTCTAAGCAATTATCGTTAGCATTCGATTTGTAAATTGTTACTAAATCGGTCAAGCTATTTCAGGATAACACAGGCGCAAGCCCTCAACGAAGTTAATAATTATGTGGTTGATAATCAGGTATTAAAATGTCAATTATCTTCTTCGTGTTTTATTCACTCATGCTTAATTGGAAATAAAAGCAAACTGCCACTCTAAATTCGCTGCTAATTTAGAATGATTCTAAGTAATAACCAAGTTTTCGCATATAATAATCGCAACAAAAGAAAATTCCTTTTGTTGCGATGATAAATGATGTGTGAATATTTGCCATAAAAGATTAATCCCTTAAAGCCAAGTCCAAACTCATGGAAATATAATCATAAGAAAGCCCATCAATTTTAAACATATCTTTTTTCCTGCCTGTTTCTTCAAATCCCATTTTTTTATACAAAGCAATAGCAGGAGGATTAGAAGCAATCACTTCCAAATCAATCCATGCTATTTGCGGATTCTGTTGGCAAAAATGAAGGATAAATTCCATCAAACTTTGTCCCACTTTCTGCCCTCGAAAATGACTATCTACCCCCATTCCCAATACTACTCTGTGTTGCGTATGTAGTTGATTATGAGAGCGAATATCAATATGTCCCATGATTTGCCCTGCCTGATTTTTAGCAAGCCAAAGCCTTCGCCAGCCCATTTCTTCCAACTCCTTTTTCAAATCCTCTTCAAATTTCTCTTTCCAACTTTTGTTAAGTTGTAGGTGTGCTTTGCCCAAAGGTAAAAACAATAAATGCCCGTTTTGCCCATTTTCGGCAACGTGGAGTTGCAAATAACCCCAAAAACTGTCAAGATTTTCTGCTGTTTGTGCGATAATTTCCATGATATTGACATTGCATTTTTTCCAATGAATTTTTACTGCCGAAAGTTGTGGCAACTCCAACCTTTGCCCCATCAAAACAGAAAAGCCACATTTTTCATAAAAACCCATCGGTGAAAGATAAGGTTGCCCATTCATTTTGATATAATGTTGATGGTCAGTAACCCAGCCATTTAGCTCATTTTCAGTTTCTTGCAACAGTGCCATTATTTTTCTGCCGTATCCCAACCCTTGCACCTCCTCCGACAAAATAATCGCAAACCACCTTTCTTTTTCCCTATCAAAGGTAAAAGCCCAAGCCTTTACCTGCTCGCCCTCATCCACCCACAAGAAATGTTTCGCATTTTCAAGACTTTGGAGATATTTTTGAAAATCCGCAAGGCTTTGATATTGCAAATTGAGCGGGTACTCTTGATTCCATAAGGTTAGGAGCTGTGGGCAATCGTTTACGTCTGCCTTTTTTATGAATGTTAGGTGATTCATTTTTAATCAAGTGAGTCTATATGAAAAAATAAATAAAAATCACCTACTCCTTCAAAAACTGCTCCACTATCGCTTTATAAGTCCTGCCAATTGGCACAACAAAATGTGCTATTTCCATTTCTAGCGCGCTATATGACTTGATTTTTTCTACATTCACGATAAATGACTTGTGGACACGCAAAAAATGGCTGTCTGCGAGTAGTTTTTCTAGGTCGGATAGGGCAAATTTGGTGATGAATTTTTGGTTTAGGGTTTGAATTTTGACGTATTCTTTTAGGCTTTCAATGTATAAAATCTCGTCTGCATAGATTTTGACTTGTTTTTTTGCCACATTAAAAAAATAAAACTTCCTTTCTTGGGGAATTGCTGGGCTTGTATAATGACTTTTTGTTACCTCTAAAGCCTTTTGAATCGCCTGCAAAAAACGGCTAAACTCAATAGGTTTCAACAAATAATCTATGGCATTGAGGTTGAATGCCTCTAATGCAAACTCGTGATAAGCCGTTGTGAGAATAACGGCATAATTGTTTTTTAGGGTTTTGATAAAATCTAATCCATTGATTTTGGGTAAGTTAATATCTACGAACAACACATCTATCTTTTGTGTTCGCAGCACTTCCATTGCCGAAAGCGCGTCTGTGCATACGCCTTTGAGGTGCAGACTTGGAATTTCGGCAATATACTCTCGCAAAATATCCGCAGCGAGGGGCTCATCTTCGATTATCAAACAATTCAGTGCCTGCATAAGTCTGTAAATTTATCTGCAAAGTTACGGTAAATCGTGCCTTTTTTATCCCATATTCAAAAGAAAATTGTTGGTACAATAGTTCTAATTGCCTTTGTATATTACTCAAACCAATGCCCGTTTGCCCCTCAATAGGCATAGATATATCCGCAATTGGGTTGCTAATTTGAAAAAACAACTGCTCTTTTTCTATCCTCAATTCACAGTTGATAACCGCATCTGCTAACTGGCTGTGTTTGAAGGCATTTTCTACCAAAGGCAAGAGCAAAAGCGGGGTGATTTGCGTAGTGAGATTGTCTATTTTTTGAGAAAAAACAAAACGGATTCTGTCCCTAAAACGCAATTTTTGTAAGGAAATATAATCGGCAATGACTTGTAATTCTTCGGAAATAGTGCTTGTTTTTTGCGCACTTTGATACAACATATAACGCAGCATCGTAGAAAGTTGCATCACTGCTGTAGCAGCATCAGCAGATTTTGCCCGACATAAAGCATAAATACTGTTTAAGGTATTGAATAGAAAATGGGGATTGGTTTGTGATTTTAGGTGTAAAATTTCGGATTTTAACTTTTCTTGTATCATATTTTTCTCTTTTTCTGTTGCCTCAATTCGCATACGAAAAAGTTTAATCGCAACCACAACCGCGCTAATTTGCAATAAATCCAATAAAGAATAAAAATACCGCGCCAAAAGCCTCAAAAATGACAAAGGATGATGAACTTCGTGGTAAATATGCTCCCAAATAACATAATGTACGCTCAATCTTATGATAAATGCCCCTATCAATAACACCAATAAACCGTAAATGAGATAGCCCTTTTTCTGCTCATGTTGAATCCATTTAGGCATAATTTGGTAGATAAGAAAGTAACTTACCCCCATTTTGATAAGCAAAATGAAAGACTGCGCAAGGAAACCCTCAAAAAAGAGGTTAATCGAAGGCTTTTGGGAAAAAGAGGCTGACAAATACAATTCATTGTATAAGTTGATACTGAAATAGACAGCCCAAAATGCAATATGTGTTAAGATGCGCGTAGGATTCATCTAACAAAGATAGCATTTATTCCAATTTCCGCGACTTCCCGCCTACAAACAACCTGTTTCTCCCTATAAAATGCAGCTTTCATAGGCTAAAAGTGATAGATAGAGGCAATTTAGCTGTTTGTGAGGTAGAAAGAAGCATTGGGCTATTTTTTATTTTTAGAGAAAAAATATGCGGTTGTTTTGTGTTTAAGTATTTTAAAGGCGGCTTATTTCCGCTAAAAATTAACATTAATCACTTACTAAAATTATGCAAAAATTATTCTTAGCTTTTTTCTTGTTGTTTGTAGATCTCCTTCATGCTCAGTATTTTACAAAGGTAACGAATACGCCTATTACGAGCAATGTGGGCGATTCTCGTAGCGTAAATTGGATAGATGCAAACAACGATGGTTTTGTGGATTGCTTTATGAGCAATGGTCCTAGTGGTGGGCAAAATAATATGTTGTTTTTAAATGATGGCCTAGGCAATTTTACCTCGCTTACGAATGACCCTATTGTGATGGATAATACGCCTTCTGATGGGGCAACTTGGGCAGACATTGACAATGACGGGGATTTAGATGCTTTTGTCGTGAATTGGTATGGGGTGAATAATCTGCTGTATTTGAATGATGGAACGGGGCATTTTACACAAGTACTTACAGGATCTTTGGTAAATGATGGCGGCTATTCTGAAACGGCTGCTTGGGGTGACTACGACAAAGATGGGAAGGTGGATTTGTATGTTACCAATAGTGATGGAACAAAGAAAAATTTCCTCTATCATAATGAGGGGAGTGCTACTTTTACAAAGATAAGCACAGGCAGCATGGTAACAGATGCCTTTTTTTCGCGTAGCGTGAACTGGACGGACATTGATAATGATGGAAATTTGGATATTTTTGTTACAAATGAAGCAAATCAGCACGAAAATTTATACAAAAATGAAGGTTCTGGCACTTTTACGAAACTCAATACAGGTGCTTTGCTCACAAATGGAGGCAAAACCATGAGTAGCAGTTGGGGCGATTATGACAATGATGGCGATTTAGATGTGTTTTTGGCAAATAATCAAGGGGTAAATGCTTTATTTAGAAATGAAGGGAATTTTAACTTTACCAAAATCAGCAATGACACCGTTACTACAACGCCAGCACAATCTTTTAGCTCGGCTTGGAGCGATATTGATAATGATGGAGACCTAGATTTATTTGTAACTAATTCTTTTGGAACACAACTTAAAAATTTTCTCTACCTCAATAATGGAAATGGAAGCTTTACCCGAAATTCAAGCGACCCTGTTACGGCTGGTTTAGATTGGTCCTATGGTTGCGCTTTTGGCGATTATGATAATGATGGTTTTGAGGATTTGGCGGTAGCAACTTGTCGTTATAATAATGCAGATGTTCCTAATTTATTGTTTCACAACAATGGAAATAACAACCATTGGATTACGATAAAACTCATCGGTACGCTCTCTAATACGGCTGCAATTGGTACAAAAATTCGGATAAAAAGTACGATAAATGGCGTTCCTACTTGGCAAATGCGAGAAATTTCGGCACAAAGCAGTCATTGTGGGCAAAATGACCTACGCGCACATTTTGGGTTAGGAGATGCAACCATCATTGATTCTATCAAAATAGAATGGGCTTCAGGTTTGCAGGAATCTTTTACACAAATTAATGCAAATCAATTTATTAGCATCATAGAAGAATACAATAGCACTTATATTCCCAATGCCATTCAAGAAGCACTATTGATTTATCCTAATCCCGCTTCTGATAAAATTATCCTAAATCTCAAAGGAAAGCCTTTTACTACCCACGATGTTATTAGTATCATAGATTCACAAGGTAAAAAAGTAGTAGAAATTCCTGCATCACAAACAGAAACGATCGAAATCAATTTAAAACAATACGTTTTATCACAAGGACTGTATTTTATTATTGTGAATGGGAAGAATCGTTTTGCGGTAGAAAAATTGCAGGTGAAGTAAGAAAATAGGGTTAGTGTAGAAAGGGAATATTGTATGAAGCTGTCCAAAAAGGCTAATTCATAAAAAATATTATTCATTGTGATTGCTTTTTAGACAGCCCCCATTTTATACTATACTTTGCACGGGGTAACTTTTCTCATTTCTTAGCGTGGGACTTCAGCACAAAAGGATGTACTATTCAACTGCGATTGGTTCGCGTATTACTTCCTGATGGCACTATTGAGGTATTAGCAACTTCGCTCATGGACAACACGAAGTTTCTTTTCTTTTACTAAATATACTGAACCTATTAGACATAATAGGTTATATAAAAGGCACAAATCTTTAGCTAAAAGACGAAATATTACAACACAAATTAACTATAGAAGGGCAGCTTAGAAAAGCCTTAGCTTAATGACATTGGGCTTTAGCCTATTCTCCCCCCCTTGAATGCTTGTAATTTTCTCCCTCATTTTACGTCTAACTTTCAGATTTCCAAGTTAAGGAAGTGTGAGGAATAAAAAACAAAAAAATGCAAACCATTCTCCAAGCTTTAGCTGCTATTCGTGCCAATGCGGTTCGCGCAGGTATCACGATGTTTATCATTGCCATTGGCTTAATGGCGTTGGTGGGCGTTGTTACCTCGATTGATGGGGTGAAATATTGGCTGATAAGTAGCTTTTCTACCTTGGGTGCGAATACCTTTCGGGTGGTAAATCGGGCGGCTACGGTGAAAATTGGGGGTGGCAGGCGATTTAATGAACCTAAAGTTACGCCCATTTCCTTAGCGGAGGCAATGAATTTTAAACAACAATTTGGAAATCAAGCAGATGTGTGCATTACAGGTTCGGGGAATTTTCAAGCAACCATTAAATATCAACAAGAAAAAACAAACCCCAACATTCAACTCATTGGCACTGACGAAAATTACCTCAAAGCCTATCGTTATAGCATTGTAGAAGGGCGAAATTTTACCCAAGATGAACTAAGTTCTGGCGCGAAAGCAATTATTATTGGTTGGGAAGTCAAGAAAAAGATTTTCCCTTACCAATCTCCTATTGGCTTGAAAATCAATGCAGATAACCATATTTATAAAGTAATTGGCGTGCTGGGCGAGTTGGGAACTTCGGGCAGTAACGGTGGCGATAAAATTTGCATTATCCCTGTGAGTACTTTGCATAATGACTTTTCTAGCGATAATCGCTCTTTCACTTTGAATGTTTTTGTGTCAAGACCTGAAGAAATGGAACAATTTATGGAGGAAGCGCGGGGAATTTTTCGCTTTGTGCGAAAACTCATGCCACAAGAACCCAATAATTTTGACGTGGTAAAAAGTGACCAATTTGCCGAGGAAGTGATGCGTGATTTGGGCTTATTGACTTTTTCAGCCACCTTAATCGCCTTTATTACCTTGTTTGGGGCTTCCGTTGCCTTGTTAAATGTGATGCTGGTTTCGGTAACAGACCGAACCAAAGAAATTGGGATTCGGAAAGCCTTAGGAGCAACTAAATGGAATATTCTTTCGCAATTTTTGACCGAAGCCATTTTGATTTGCCAAATTGGGGGAATGTTAGGCATTGTGTTAGGGCTTGCCGCAGGCAATGCTGTTAGTCATTACATTATGAAAACGGGCTTTGTTGTGCCTTGGGCATGGATTTTTGCAGGTATTTTCATTTGCTTTATCGTAGGAATTGCATCAGGTTTGTATCCTGCGTGGAAAGCTGCACGGGTTGACCCTATCGAATCTTTGCGTTATGAATAATGGTTTTTGCTTGCTATTTCTATAAAAAGTCGCTATTTTTGTATCAAAATTAAAATAAAAATGGCGGAACAAGTACCTGAAAAATACATTAATCCTTTTACGGATTTTGGCTTTAAAAAACTATTTGGCACAGAGGCTAACAAAGATTTGTTGTTGAGTTTCTTGAATGAATTGCTACACGAAGAGGCGGGTGTTATCGTGGATTTGCATTACAAACAAACAGAACACCTTGGCAGTACAGAGATTGATAGGAAAGCAATTTTTGATGTTTATTGTGAAAATGACAAAGGGCAACGTTTTATTATTGAAATGCAGAAAGTAAAGCAAGCATTTTTTAAGGATAGAAGCATTTGTTACACAACTTTTCCAATTCAGGAACAAGCAAAAAAAGAAGATTGGAACTATGAATTGCAAGGTGTTTTTATGGTAGGCGTTTTAGATTTTCGCTTTGATGATGAATATAAAACGGCAGTCAAAGTAAGTGAACAGGAAATTGAAATTAGCCCATTGTTACGGAAAAACGCTAAAATTAAACCTATAAAAACGCTACTCTCAGATGCCGTAATTCATCGCGTTATGTTGATGGATGTGGATAGGAAAACAATTTTTTATAAAAAGTTGATGTATGTTTATTTGCAGATGCCTAACTTTAACCTCCCGTTAGAAGCATTGCAAACCAACAAAGATAAGTGGTTTTATTTGCTGAAACATTTGGCAGGTATGCAGGAGATGCCGATTGGTTTTGATGCTGATATCTTTCGCAAAGTGTTTGAAATTAGTGAAATAGCTAAATTTAATGAAAATGAAAATGAAAGGTTATCCTATATTCAAAGTAAAAAATATTATTTGGATATGAAAAATTCTTTGGATACTGCCTTTGAGGAAGGAATAGAAGAAGGGCTTTTGAAAGGAAAACAAATCGGAATCGAAGAAGGGCGCAAACTGGAGCGACAAGCAAATGAGTTGCGGTTTCACAATATGGTTTGGGTGTTGCATGAAAATGGATTAGATTCGGAAAAAATTAGTGAGATTACCCAAATTCCACTAGGACAAGTTGCTATTATTTTACAAAATCGTTCACAAAATTCATCTCATGAAAATACATTATAATTCACCTGTTATCCTCACTTATGCCCTTATTTGCGCAGTAGTGTTGTTTTTAGACAGAACCATTTTTGGAGAGACACTCATTTTGTCCGCTTTTTCTATCGGTGGCGATATGTCTTTGACAAATCCGCTTACCTATTTTCGTATGTTTTCGCATACGATTGGGCATGGTGACTGGAACCATTTATTGGGCAACTTTTCCATTATTTTGTTAATCGGACCCATATTAGAAGAAAAATATGGCAGCCGCGACACCTTATTTATGATGCTGGTAACAGCATTTATTACCGCAGTGTTGCAATTAACGCTTTTTTCTGAAGGATTGTTAGGCGCGAGTGGCATTGCCTTTATGCTGATTTTATTGAGTTCCTTCACGAATGTAAGTCACGGCAAAATTCCGCTTACCTTTATCTTGGTAGCCGTTTTGTTCATTGGGCGAGAAGTAGCAGAATCTATCAAAGCTGATAATATTTCTCAATTTGCACACATTATTGGTGGAGTTTGTGGTGCAGCTTTTGGCTATTGGTCAGGAGGTTTGCAAAAAAAAGGAACAACTAGAGTATAAAAGCGATTTTTTGAATAAGAGAAAAGTACGGAACATTTAAAACGTTCCGTACTTTCTTATTTTTAAGAATTAAGGAATAGGTGAAAAATAAAGCATCAAACTTGCATTTTTTACCACTAAGTTTCACAAAGTGTTTTTCACAAAGAAACACAAAGGTAAGGATTAATGGCTTTTTTTTGTGTAACTTTGTGCCTGAACTTCTGCTACTTTGTGGTTTTTTCTGCTAAAGAGAGGCTCTCTTATTTTCCCTTATTCCTAACTATGCTTTCTTATAAAAACCTCTGCCCGTTTTATCTCCCAAATGCCCTGCGGCAACCATCTTTTTCAATAAAGGACAAGGCGCGTATTTAGGATTTCCTAAGCCTTCATGTAATACATTTAAAATGGCAAGGCACACATCTAAACCAATAAAATCTGCCAAACGAAGCGGTCCCATCGGATGTCCCATACCCAATTTCATTACCTCATCAATTTCTTCAACGCCTGCAACACCTTCATATAAGGTATAAATTGCCTCATTAATCATCGGCATTAAAATACGATTTGCCACAAATCCTGGATAATCTTCTACGGCAACGGGGATTTTATCCAAATCTTTCGACAAATCCACAATCGCTTGTTTGATGTCGGCAGTTGTATCATATCCCGTAATAATTTCCACTAATTTCATCACAGGCACAGGATTCATAAAGTGCATACCAATTACTTTTGTACTTCTTTTGGTGGCTGCGCCCAATAAAGTAATAGAAATAGAAGAAGTATTGGTAGCTAAAATCGCGTGTTCTGGCGAATGTGCATCCATTTCTTTGAAAATTTTGATTTTCAAATCCACGTTTTCCGTAGCCGCCTCAATCACGAGGTCACGGTCTTTTACGCCCTCAGCAAGACTCGTCACGCAAGTAATTTGGTTTAAAGTATTGGCTTTTCCCGCTTCATCTAAAATCCCTTTTTTTACTTGGCGGTCAAGATTTTTGCCAATTGTACCCAAAGCACGCTGTAAGGCAGCTTCAGAAACATCAATTAAATTTACCTCATATCCTTTTTGAGCAAAAACGTGCGCAATGCCATTGCCCATAGTACCTGCCCCAATAACGGCAATTTTGCGAAATGTATCAATCATAATTTAGCTATAATGAATAGTGAATTTGGTGTTTTGAAGAGAAAAGAGTAGTTTTATTTCTCGGCTGCGAAATTACACTTTTTTACGAAACTTAGGAAAAGTAGCACATATAATTCCCGATCTCACTTTTACCTAAAAGGGCTTAATTGGCGATTTTAAAACATTTTCTACCTAAATAGTTTAATTTCGCTATTATTTTGTGTAATTTTGTGCCTTAATATAAATAAGTATTCGGCAGAAATCCGTTTATGTTACGTTTTAAGTATAAAATGTTAATTAGAAAGCAACTAATATTGTTTACTGTTAATTGTTTACTGTTACTTATATCAATTATTTATTCATAATTTAACATTGTAAGGCATGAAAATTAAATTCACGTTAAAACCAAAAGAGCTAGATAAAAAATGGCTCCGCGCTATCCGCGATTTTTATGGGAAAAAGAAAATTACCATAACTATCGAATATTCTGACGGAGATAATTGGGATTGGGACGATGAGGAGTTTTGGGAAGATGAAGATGAAGAATGGGAAACTGCTGAGGCGGAAGAAGGTGATGACGAGGTAGAAGTGGTTGAAGAACCTGCGCCTGTAGTTGAAAGTGTAGAAGAAAAGCCAAAACGTAAACGCCGTTCTAAAGCAGAAATCGAAGCAGAAAAAGCAGCAGAAAAAGCAGCAGCAGCGGCAGCAGCGGCAAAGCCAAAACGCAAGCGCCGTTCTAAAGCGGAAATCGAAGCAGAAAAAGCAGCAGCAGCTTCAGAAAAAGGGGAAGAGGAAAAAGAAGATTAATTTTCTCTCATAAAAAGAGCGGTGTACTCAAAAGGTGCACCGCTCTTTTCTTTCTATCAACTCTTTTTTGCCAAGATATTCGCTAAATTTGCAGCGAATATGGCAACTTATTTCGTCTATTAGTGGTTATAAGGAGTGAATAGTTGAGAAGGAATAATGAATAATAAGGTGAATGTATTGATAGCCAAATACTTAATCCAAAATTATCTTCTTAGTTTTTTACTCACTTGTGCTTAATCATACAAAATGCCGAAATCTATTCTTTATAAAATCGCAGGAATTGCCCTCATGCTTTATGGTTTGACCTACGGCATGATGATTTCGTTGCCTAAACTCCCAGGTTTGGGGCAAAGTAGCCGCAATTTGTTTTATCACGTCCCCACTTGGTTTGTGGTAATGTTTATGATGGGCGTTTCTGTATATCAAAGTATTCGTTTTTTGCGGATGATGGATCCCGATTATGAAGCAAAAGAATCGCCCTTAATTGCTGATGCAAAAGCAAGTGAGGCTGCCCATGTAGGTACTTTGTTCAATATTTTGGGCTTGGTTACAGGCATGGTGTGGTCGCGGGTGTCTTGGGGCGAAAATTTACCTTATTACGATTTTTCGGCATGGTGGGTATGGGATCCGATTCAAATTTGCGCCCTTGTTTCTTTAATGATTTATCTTGCTTATTTTCTCTTACGCTCTTCTTTTTCTGATGGGGAGCAAAAAGCGAAAATCTCGGCAACTTACAATATTTTTGCTTTTGCGACCTTAATTCCTTTGTATTTCATCATTCCCAAAATGTTAAATGGCTTACATCCCACTTCTGCCGACAGCGATGCGGGAGGAGGTTCTTTCATTTTTCGCGGAAGCGGTGGAGGAATTAGCAATGAATATCGTATTATTCTTTATCCTATGATGTTTGGAATGATAATGATGGCGTATTGGGTGTATGAAATGCGGGCAAAAGTGAGAGAATTGGAAGATGAAGTTCAAGAACTAGAAGCAGTAAACAGTAAACAGTAAACAGTTTCTTCTCGTTCAAACTATTTTTAATAAGTATTCGGTAAGAATTGGTTTATGTTGTTATTTTCACTCAAAATAGTGATAATAAGCAGGTTAAAACCATTTTCCATTGTCAATTATTAATTATCCATTACTATATGTTCAATAATTTCTTATTACAAGCCTCACAAAACGAATGGTTATTTGCCAGCGATAAAATTTATTCGGTATTAACTATTATTCTCATGGTTTTTGGCGCAACGATTGCCTATTTATTTATGACCAATCGTAAAATTAATCAATTAGAGCAAAAAATAAACGAATTAAAAAATAAGTAATAAGTAGCAGTGGACAATTAACAGTAAACAGTTATCAGAAATAAAATTTTGGTAATTAAGATAATCCATTTTTAAATTGCTAACTTATCAATTTTCCATTATCAATTATTTATGAAGCCAATACAAATCGCAATACTTATCGCAGTCGTAGTGTTTGGTATCGCTTTAGGTACTACCTACATTGGAAGTTCTTCGGTGAACACTTCTTTCAAAGATGCAAAAGCATCAGGTGCTACGGCTTATATCGGTGGCAAATGGGTGGATAGAGAGAATGCAAACTATCTTCCTGAAAAAGATGTATTTACCTTTATGATGCAGGATTCGGTAGGAACAACAGCGCAGGTCGTTTACCATGACCCAAAGCCCAATAATTTTGAGGCTGCCGAAAAAGTAATGGTCGTAGGGAAATACAACGGTGAAATATTTGAAGCGGAAAAAATCATTACCAAATGCCCTTCAAAATACGAAAGCAAAAGCATTACAGCAAGTAAGTAGTGAATAGTTAAGAATGAATAGTGAATAGCGGTGGTAAGTTGTTGATAAATAGCTACTTATGCCTAATCTGTGTTCTTTGTTTTCAGAGGAGCGTCCACGCTCATAATGGGAAACATTTATTCAAACAGCTTCTTAAATATTAGGACACTTGCAAACATAACAAAATCTCCGAAAAATAGTGCTGTGCTATTTTTCGGAGATTTTAGGTAGGTGCTAAGTATTCGCCAGAAATTAGTGTGTGTTATTTTTTATTACAAAAGCGTAATGTTCAACACTTTATACCTGCTTACTGCTTGTATTGAGCTTGCCGAAATAATAACTGCTTACTGATAACTGCTTACTGATAACTGGCACTTATTTACCCATTCGTGGCTTTTTCGCCATCAAATTGCTTAGTCAATTCCTTCAGTTTTTCTAAGGTAAGCGGCTCAAAATGCGTGATTTTTACATTTTGGGATTTCGCTTTTTCCGTAGTAACTTCTTGTACGGCATAATAGCGTTGCCCATTTATCTTTTTGAATACTAAGAAGGAAACTTCATGTTCTTGAGGTAGCATAAATCTTTCCGTAGCTGTTTTATGATGTTGTCCAAGTACTCCATTGGTTTGATGAAAAATAACGGTAGTAAAAATATCCGTTCCTTCTCCTGCATCAACTATCACAGGGAAGTTTGGCTCTCGGTAAAAACGGTCGCAATTTACCCAGCCTAAGACCCCCGTGCGAAAAACATAATTTGAAAGGCTTCCTGCGTCAGTAGAGGTGATAGACTTTGCCAATGCTTTTTCAAAACGCTTATTTTTCTTGCGATTTTCGCGTTCCGTTTTTTCGATATGCTCCTTTTTAAGGAGGTCGTTTTTGGTTAAAAAGGCTTGAAAAGGGGCTGCATAAACCTTCATACATTCTTCTTCGGTGCTAAAATTATGCGGATAAAATCGCTGATATTTTTTTGCATCACTAGGCGACATAAAAATTTCTACCGTTACCACCCCTGTTTTTTTCGGCTGCCATTCACGGCTTTTGAGGTAAGCAAAAACCTCATTTTGCATCTGTGGCGTAAGGTACATATTTGTCCACTGAATTTTGGGCTGTCCTACTACACCTGTAACATCAGATTTGACCCAAACACGACACACCGTTTTTTCCTCTTGAATAATTCGTTGCCCCTTTGTGTCTTGAGAACGCAAACGATTAAGCCCTACACTGCTCACACTTGAAGAGAAAAAACTGCGATTCATTTTTAACTGAATAGAAAGTGCGGAATAAGGTTTGTCCGTTACGTTGATATAATTCGAAGGCAATGTTTTTTCATCTTCGGCAAGCACTAAGTCCGTTTCGGGCGCAAGGCGATAAATAACGGGCTGTTTAGGTTTGAAATTTGCCAATTTTTTATTCGGAAAAATAAAGTTTCGCATTTTATCCGCGCAAACATCTCGGCAAGCTCCCA
>JBJXHA010000706.1:0-3914 GCA_046160275.1 Bacteroidia bacterium
TGTTGTATCAGTAGGAGTCAAAGATGAAAATACATCAGAAGAAGGACGTGTGCCATCTATTCCCAAAAAGATGAAAAGGCTATCCATGGTAGAAGTCGGGGCGTATGCGTCTAACACGGCAGCAGCAAAGAAAGTATCTGCCATTTGAATAGGCGTTGCAAAAGCAGCAGGGTTAAAGTTATTAAGTGTCAAGCCTGTGTAAGGTAGTTGTACCTCCCCCAGTATAGTGTTAGGGTAACCAGATACATTCACAACACCTGAGACATTTTCTTTCGCACCTTCATCATAAATACGCACATTTAAGTTTCCAGTACTAGCAGTAGGGCTTGCTTGCACAGAACCACCTACAGCGACAAGTACCCCTAGAATCGTAACAGAGCTATCTGCCGTAGAAATGTCATAACGCTCAGCCCAGCCCAAATCACCATAACTATTGTGTCCAGAGGTCTGTCCCCATTGAGGAGCTTGCCAGTTATATGCAGTCAAACTGTCAGGAACATAGTTTGCAGGCATATTTTGCAGTTGAAGGGTGTCTCCATCGCCTCTAACGGTTTCAATGCCTGAGATACTAAGAGAAGGTGCGTTGATTTGTGCAGAAATTGCACGGTTTTGTGCTTGCATTGAAAAAACAGCAAGAGCAAGCGTGAAGAATAAGAATACTTTTTTCATTGTTTAATGAATTGGAATTAAATAAAAATTGTTTGAAGAAGTCAAAAATTAGTTACTTCTGAAGAAAGAGTTCAGAAATAATTATGACAAAAACGGTTGCAAATATACGATTATTGTATTATATACCCTTATATTTTTTGAAATCTTGTCTTAAATAAAATCATGTATTCAGAAACGAATGAAAAGGAGGAAAGGTTGCTTTTGGGAGGAGTTTTTAGCATTAAATTCCAATTTCTTTGTATTTGTAATTCTATTGCATTAAATTTTGTGTTAAATTTGCCCAAAATCGAAGATAACTTCGCAAATTATTATGAGAATGTGATATGAAACAATATACGCTTACTTTTACATCAGGCTTATTCCTCTTATTTGGGTTATTTCCCCTTTTATTGGGCTTTAAATTGGTACAACAGCCGCCTATATTGGGCTTATGGCACCTGATACAGATGAAAACAGGGGATAAAAAGATAGAAATTGCCAAACATAATCCCAATATGAGCCTCCAATTTCTAGGAAATGGAACCATGATTCGTAGAAATAGCGAAACCGATTGGGAGTTTTTTACTTATGTTTATCAAGAAAAAGATAGCATTATCTCAACCCTAGAAGTAAGTGATAAAATGAAAGTGATTCGCTATTCGGCGGACTCCTTGCAGCTTCGCTTGAAAAATGAACAACAAGAAGTGATATTAATTTATACTAAACATAAATACTAAATAGGTGATAGGTGATAATTAAAAATGAGATAATCTCCTTATAATCAGAATATTAACTATTATAAACTAAATTTTAGTGTGTACTCATAATGGGTAAACCATTCCCCATTTTTATAAATATATTCCCCTATTAAGCCCGCATCTTTTGCCATTATCTTTGTTATTTCCCTTAATAAAAACACATAAATAGCCATAACTAACTATTACTGAGGGTTCTATTACTTATGTTTAATACTATTGATTTTGAATTATGACGACTAAACAAATTTTAACATCTCATGGCTTACGTCATACTGAAAGTAGAGAAGAGATACTTGACATTTTCCTGACGCATAATATCGCGCTCTCTCAACCTGAGATTGAGAAGGAATTGAAATCTTGCGACAGAGTTACCATTTATCGCACTTTAGCAACTTTTTTCAAAAAAGGCATACTGCATAAAGTTCTTGACGATGAAGGTGCTACGAAATACGCGCTTTGTTCATCGGCTTGTTCGGAGCATCACCACCACGACCATGTGCATTTTAAGTGTTTAAAATGTGGTAATACGACTTGTGTTGATGAAACGCATACTCCCGAAGTGCATTTACCAGAGGGATATTTGTTGGAGGAAGTAAGTATGTTGATACAAGGCATTTGTGCAAAGTGTTCTAGTTAAGTATTACGCCCTAGCAAGAGGCAAAAGTTCCTGCTAGGGCGTAAAGTTTATCCTAATGTCCATCGGTAAATTTTGCGCAAGATATCCACTGGAAATTTATGTGGCAAATAACGAATGGGCATATCCATCAAATTGGATTTGCGTAATATCGCTTTTTTATGGCTAAAGGTATCAAAACTATGCACCCCATGATACTGTCCAATGCCACTATCCCCTACCCCTCCAAAAGGCAAATTTCCGTTTCCTAAATGCACCATCACATCATTTACACAACCCCCTCCAAAAGAAATTTCTGTTTGGAAGCGATGAATGTGCGTTTCATTAGTAGAAAAAATATACGCTGCCAAAGGTTTAGGTTGTGAACGTATGAGGTTCAATGCTTTATCAAAATCATCATACAAAATAATGGGGCAAACAGGTCCAAAAATTTCTTCTTTCATAATGGGCGAATCCCACGAATCTATTTCCATAAAAGTTGGTGCAATAAAGCGATCTGCGGCATCGGTTTGCCCACCAATGATCACTTTTTCTGGCTCGATTAATTTTGCTACCCTTTGAAAATGACGGTCGTTAATCATGCGAGCATAATGATCATTTTTTTGCGGATTTTCGCCCCAAATTTCGGTTACAGCCGTTTTCAAACGCGCCATAAATTTATCTTTCACTTTTCGATTTAAAAGAAGATAATCAGGTGAAACACAAGTTTGCCCACAATTTACAAAGCGACCCCACACAAGTCGTTTTGCGGCATAGTCAATATGAACCTCTTCATCTATCAAGCAAGGGCTTTTACCGCCTAATTCCAAGGTAACAGGCGTTAAGTTTTTTGCCGCCGATTGATAGATTAATCTTCCAATTTCTGTTCCTCCCGTAAAGAAAATATAATCCCATTTTTCCTGCAATAAGCCTTTTGCCACTTCTGCATCGCCCTCACAAATCGCAACATATTCAGGTGGAAATGTTTCTTGAATCATTTCAGCAATGACATTAGAAGTATTCCATGCCAATTCGGAAGGCTTCAGTACTACTGTATTTCCTGCCGCAATAGCCCCAACCAAAGGCTGAATTAACAATAAAAAAGGGTAATTCCATGCGCCCATTATCAAAACTGAACCATAAGGCTCTGAATAAATGCGGCTAGAACCAATGAAATGAAACATCTGTGTACCCACGCGCTTGGGTTTTGCCCAACTCCTAAGATTAGAAAGCGTATGTCGAATATCCGAAAGGGTTACGCCGATTTCTGTGCCGAAATATTCAAATTGACTCTTTCTCGAGTCTTTATGAATGGCATCGTATAATTTTGGCTCATATTTCTCAATTGCTGCTATCAATTTTTGAAGCTGCAATTTGCGAAAATTCACATCTAGTGTTTTGCCCGTAGCAAAAAAAGCGCGTTGATTGGCAAGTAGTTGTGAATAAGATTGGGTAATGGGAGCAGTTTGAAGCATATTTTCAATTGTTATTTTCTTGTTTTCAGCGTTCGGAACTTTTAAAAAGCTGAGAAACGCAAATTTAAGGGAAAGTGTTTCATTTTGCAAGGCTTTTTAGAAGCGGTGCATAATGAAATCGGGTAAATATTGCATTACTTTGCCCAAAATCCACCAACGCGGCGTAATGTAAGCAACCGATTTTTTCTTTTCAATGGCGCGAAGAATGTAATAAGCGGCTCTTTCGGCGGTAGCAACCCAAATCATTTGCTTAGGGTCGTTTTGCTCTGTCATCGGAGTTTCTACAAAACCTGGGCGAATATCGCTAATCGTAATCTTCTTTTTATAATGTTCGCTATAATGGCGCAAGCCTTGCAAATAGGCAGAAAGGTAAGACTTGGTAGCGGAGTAAATAATGGAGCTGCGATGCGCTCGGTGCAT
>JBJXHA010000707.1:0-5677 GCA_046160275.1 Bacteroidia bacterium
CCGATCTTAAAAAGACAGTATGTTTTAACAAAAAGAAACAATTCATTGATAAAAATGAGTATAGTTTTATTACATTAGTATAGCATAGTCTATCTTTGCAGTTGTTGGTAACTTATCAGCGTACCAACAACTGCAAAAAGGTAGTAGTCTCCTGCGTACACCAAAAATATCTTCCTTTACAGTGTAATAATTTGCTTATTTTTTCTAAAAAAAAGAAATTTATCAATATTTTTTTACCTTTGTGAAAATTCTTTATCCCAATAGCATTATGGAAGATTTTAGAAAAAAGTTTCAAAATTTAATTGCGGCGGCAAAATTGAAAGATGCCTTTGCTTTGGCAAAAAAGCACATAGAAACGCATAGTAATATTAGTGAAGATGTTAAAAATGAACTCATTACGCTAGAACTAAGCTACTCATCAGCAGCAAAACGTTCTCGCTTAGGTTTAACCACAGATAGTGAATGGTTGAAAAATCAAAATCAAATAGGATTTTCCTTGCTTGAATTAAATTTTGACGAACAAGAAGCACAAGCAACTGCAGGTGTTGAACCCGAAGAAGAAGCGCATGTAAACTTTGTTTCGCAAATGGCAAACAAGCAAAACACCATTAACATTATGCAAACATCCATCGGCGTACCTGAATTGATTATGCAAAAAGAAAAACAAAAAATCTTATTTTTAGCCTCGAACTCCAATAGCATTGGGAGATTGAGACTTGAGCGCGAGTTTTTGGAAATCAACTATCGCTTTCAAGAATTGCTTGAGAATTTTGAACTAAAGCAAGGGGGGGATAATGTTACTACACGAACCATTCAGGATTTCCTCTTAAATGAAAACCCACATATCTTGCATTTTGCAGGACACGGAACAGCTACTGCTACCAAAGAAGTTGAAGAAGGTGGGCTCATTATAGAAGAGGAAAAAGAAGGCGGTTTGGTATTAAAAACCCCTTCAGGAGAAGATAGAATCGTTGAAACTGATGTATTAGAAGATCTTTTCGACATTTTGACAAGCGAAGACAATTCAAAACTACAAATCATTGTGTTAAATGCGTGTTTTTCCAAAGAGCAAGCGAGTGTTTTGTGCAAGCATGTGCCGTATGTGATTGGAATGAAAAAAGAAATTGGAGATTTGGCAGCAATCGAATTTAGTATCGGCTTTTATCGCGGGATTGCGGCAGGAAAATCCGTAGAAACCTCTTTCAAATTGGCTAGAAATCAAATGCGTTTGCAAGGGTTTGAAGATGATGCCCATGTTCCTGAATTATTGAAAAAGTAGTAAACAGCCATCGGTTGTTAAGTGTTAGCCAAAATACCTCACGTTACAAAAACAGTTTTTATTGATAACTGTTTACTGAATCATTGTTTACTGACAACAGTTTATGCACATATTATTATTAGGTGATGCCTTGTTTCCCATAAAAAAAGGCTTAGATATTGCCCGCATTTTTCAAGGCATTCATGAGCGGATTCAAGTTGATGTGAATGGCGGAAGTGCGGACGCGCCCGTAGTGAAGGCGGAGTTAGGCGTTGATTCAGGGAAAATCCAACCTATTTTATTGGATAACGAGAACACCTATATTTTTCATTTTATTGGCTATGGCAACAACCTAAAACAAGTATTTTTGCGTGGGCGAAATTTTAATGAAATTTGTATGAGCCATGAGGATTTGGCAGAGAATTTTATTTTTTGGAAAGAATTGCTTGAGAAAATGGAAATTCTTATTCTTAATATCGACCATTCTGATGAACTTGCGCAACATCTTAGTCAACATATAAAATATGTGGTTGGAATTAAGGGCGAAATCGCTACGATTGAGCCAATGATTGAGTTTGCACGCGGTTTTTATTTAGGCATGAAAGAAGATGCCACCAATATTTTGCAAAGTTTTAAACTGGGTTTGGCAGAAATGCGCGTAAATGGTTTCCCCAATGAAAAAAAGCAAATCGTTTTGTTTGAAAAAGGCGTAGCACTTGTCTAAAATGGGCAGCTAAAGCAGCCCGTACAATGTTACATTTTGAATCTCACTAAATTAAGCATAGTTTTTGCGAGTAAGTAGGAAGATGATAGTTTGAAAATGGATAAATTAAGGTTGATAACAACCCATTTTGACGATTAAACCTTAGAATAAGGAATTTCTAAGGTAGGTTTATTTTTATTTTTCAACTGTCAGTTATCACTTATCCCCTAATTTATGTTTATAGAAATACATTCCCAAAATCCCCAAGAACGCCTATTGCAACGGGTAGTTGACTGCCTAAAAAAAGGCGGCATCATCATTTATCCAACCGATACAGTGTATGGTTTAGGCTGCGACATTACCAACAAGGCAGCGATTGAGCGCGTGTGTCGCATCAAAAAAATCAATCCCGAAAAATCGCAATTCGCCTGCATTTGCGAAGATTTTAAATACGTAGGCGAATATACGAATCACGTCAGTACGCCCATTTTTAAATTGATGAAGCGCGTATTGCCGGGACCTTATACGTTTATTTTAGAAGCCTCAAAAAACATTCCTCGTCATTTTCAATCTCGCCGCAAAACCGTGGGAATCAGGGTGGTAAATCACAAAATTCCTTCTGAAATTGTGCGTTTATTAGGAAACCCTTTGATGACAACTTCCCTCCCCGAAGATGATGATTTGCAGGAATATATTACCGATGCTTGGCAAATCCATGAACGCTACGAACACCTTGTAGATATGGTCATTGATGGCGGAGAAGGGGGACTTTTGCCTTCTACTATTTTGGATTGTAGCCAAGGCGAAGATAAAATTATATTGGTGCGAGAAGGGGCAGGCGATTTAGAAGCCTTAAATTTAGAAATATTGGAGATAGAATAATCGTTTGGTTTTTAGGGTTCGCAACTTTCTAAAAAGTTGCGAACCCTAAAAACCGGCAATTTGTAAATCCAAACAACCATTTCATTAAGCCTGCGTATAAAATTCGCTCCATAGTCCCGTAATTTGCAATGATAAAAAAGTTATGAAAACGCAAAACAAAAAAACATCACCTCAATGCTTGAAAATTGTTGTTACCCTACAAACAGGGTTACAAGAATTTCTCAAGGCTGAAAAAGTTATCAAAAAAGGCTTTTGGTTTGTTCAAAAGCCAAGATGGTATGTATCTGTCCAAATCGCTACAGCTCATGGAATCATTTGGACAAGTTTGGGAGAAGCCTCCGACAAAGCAGAACTATTGAAACTCATCCAAGATAACTTTTCCTATATTGAGTCTATTGAGTGTGTAATTGAGCGATAAAAAAAATTGCATAATAGAAAAGGTTTACTAATTTTGCGTTCTTGTATCGCTTTGTAATTTCATATTTTTAACAGGTTGATTACCAAGCGTTTTTAGATTTATTCAAGGGCTAGTTGCTTTTTATTTAGCTCCTACCCGTCATTACAAAAGGATATGGGACATACACATCATGGGGCTAGCTCACATTCAGCCCATCATGCTTTTAGTGCAGCAGGTGCCTTAATTGCCCTCGGAATTATCTTTGGCGACATTGGTACTTCCCCGCTTTATGTATTTAAGGCAATTATCGGCAAAGAAACGATTTCTCAAGAATTGGTTTATGGCGGAATGTCCTGCGTTTTTTGGACATTGACCCTTGTAACTACTTTAAAATATGTATATCTCGCCCTAAATGCCGACAACAAAGGCGAAGGCGGGATTTTTGCATTATATGCCTTAGTACGCAGATTCAAAGGAAAATGGGTGGCTTTCCCTGCAATTATTGGCTCTGCTTCTTTGCTGGCTGATGGCTTTATTACTCCTCCTATTTCTATTTCCTCCGCAGTAGAAGGTTTAGAACTCATTGAAAGTATGCATTGGGTTAAGCCCTATATTATCCCAATTATCTTGGGGATTGTGGTCGCTTTGTTTATTGTGCAACAGTTTGGTACAAATGCAATAGGGCGCGCTTTTGGACCTGTTATGGCGGTTTGGTTTGCAATGCTTTCTATTTTAGGAGTGATGAACATTACTGCGCATCCAGAGGTCATCTGGGCATTAAGTCCACATTATGCGTTTAATTTATTGGTGAATCATCCGGGTGGGTTTTGGTTATTAGGGGCGGTATTTCTATGTACTACGGGTGCTGAGGCACTTTATTCAGACTTAGGACATTGTGGCAAAGAAAATATTCGAGTGAGTTGGACATTCGTAAAAGTAGCCTTGATTTTGAATTACTTAGGGCAAGCTGCTTGGCTTATGTCGCATGAAGGGCAAACGATTTCTAAACCGCCTTTTTATGCCATGATCCCAGAATCTTTCTTGCCTATTGCGGTAGGTATTGCCACCTTTGCTACTATTATTGCCAGCCAAGCCCTGATAACAGGTACCTTTACACTTGCCAATGAAGCCATGAAAATGAAATTCTGGCCCCGCATGAAAGTAAGTTATCCCACCCAATTAAAAGGGCAAATTTACATTCCTGCGATGAACTGGATTTTGATGTGTGGTTGTATTGCAGTGGTGTTAATTTTTAAAGAATCGTCCAAAATGGAGGCGGCATACGGGCTTGCGATTACCCTCAATATGTTGATGACAACCTCTTTGCTTACTCGTTATTTGTTCATCAAACATTACAATAAGTCATTCATTTATAGTTTTGTTACCCTTTTTATTTTGATAGAAGGCGCATTTTTCTTTTCTAACATCATAAAATTCAAAGAAGGGGGCTGGTTTACAGTAGCCATTGCGGCGGCATTGTTCTTAATTATGTATGTGTTGTATCATGCACGTATTTTGAAAGGGAAATATACACAATTTGATGATTTACATAAGGTGCGTGATTTAATTAAGGATTTATCCAATGATTACTCTATCCCGCGTGAAGCAACGAACCTTGTTTATTTGTGCGTTGCAAACGATTCGCATCAAATTGACAAAAGTATTGTCTATTCTATTACCAGAAAACGCCCAAAACGTGCCGACATCTATTGGTTTTTGCACGTAGAGGTATCTGACGACCCTTATAAAAAAGAATACTCGGTGGATACGCTGATTCCCGAAAAAATGTTTTTTGTGAGTTTGATTTTTGGTTTCAAGGTACAACATAAAGTCAATGCCTTATTCCGAAAAGTAGTAGATGAAATGATTCAAGCAGGTGAAATTGACAAAGAAAGTCATTATCCTTCTTTGCGCAAACATCATATTCCTGCGGATTTTAAATTTATTTTGCTAAACACGCGTGTTTCTGTTGACCAAGAGGTTAGCCCCTTTAATCAGTTCATTATCAGGGCTTATCGCGTAATCAAAAAATATAGCCTTTCGCAAGAAGAGGAGTTTGGTTTGGAAAGTACCAACGTAGAAGTAGAACGCATTCCGATAACTTTGGCATTACCACAGCAAGTAAGCCTTCCTCGCGGCGAACACGATGGGGTAAATACACCGCTTAAGCGTGTAAGTTATGAGAAAAGGGCAAATCCTTTAGATGAAGAAGAACTGTTAGAGGAATAAAATAGCAGTTTCAAAATTTTTAACATACGTAAACGCCTCTTCTACGGATATAACTATCTATTGAAGAGGCATTTACACATATAAAAAAAGGTTATTAAGCGAAACTTGGTAGGGCGATAACCGACCAGTAGATTAGCAATATGGTAATTACCCGAAACTTTCCCTATCTACCTGATAATCAAACTAATGAGTGTAAAAAATAAAAGCG
>JBJXHA010000708.1:0-5279 GCA_046160275.1 Bacteroidia bacterium
CTACGAACCTAGCGGGTTGTGTTCACACAGATACCTTACATTTGGTGATTAATCAACCAACGACAGCGATGGAACGCGATACCGCTTGTGTAACTTATACATGGTCAAAAAATAGTACGGCTTACACTGCATCAGGTACATACATTGCGACTTCTACAAATCTAGCAGGTTGTGTTCATACTGACACCTTACATTTGGTGATTAATCAACCAACAACTGCGATGGAACGTGATACAGCTTGTGTAACTTATACTTGGACTAAAAATAGTACGGCTTACACCGCTTCAGGTACTTACATTGCGACTTCTACGAACCTAGCGGGTTGCGTTCACACAGATACCTTACATTTGGTGATTAATCAACCAACCACTGCGATGGAACGCGATACCGCTTGTGTAACTTATACATGGGTAAAAAATAGTACGGCTTACACGGTTTCAGGTACTTACATTGCAACTTCAACAAATGCAGCAGGTTGTGTTCACACAGATACTTTGCATTTGGTTATCAATCAACCTACGACTGCAATGGAACGTGATACGGCTTGTGTAACTTATACATGGTCAAAAAATAGTACGGCTTACACTGCATCAGGTACTTACATTGCGACTTCAACGAACCTAGCGGGTTGTGTTCACACAGATACCTTACATTTGGTGATTAATCAACCAACGACTGCGATGGAACGTGATACAGCTTGTGTAACTTATACATGGTCAAAAAATAGTACCGCTTACACCGCTTCAGGTACTTACATTGCGACTTCAACAAATGCAGCAGGTTGTGTTCACACCGATACCTTACATTTGGTGATTAATCCATTGCCAGTAGTATCTATCACAGGTTTAAATGCAAATTATTGCTCAAATGAAGCTCCTATTACCTTAGCAGGTTCACCTTCAGGCGGTTCATTTACTGTGAATGGTTCTCCCGTTATGACCTTCGACCCAAGTACAGCATTAGCATCAAATGCCATCGTTTATAACTATACAGATGGAAATAATTGTAGTGGAAGTGCAAGTCAAACTGTTACGATTACTACTGCTTCTACCGTAACCTTAGCACAAACAGGGGGAATTACGAGTGGTACAGGAATAACTACGATAACACAAGCGTGTGTGGGTAGCCCTATTAAACTTGTAGCTACAACTGCGGGACCAGCAGTTACAGGGTATCAATGGCAAAGAAATGGGATTGATTTAGCGGGACAAACGAATGACAGCTTAGTAATTTCAAGCGGTTGGGGCGTTTATCGTGTTCGTATTGGAAATATAAATTCATGCTCAACCAATGCCGATACCTTCTCTATTAGTTTCCGTTCTTTACCTAATGCACAGGCTGGTACAGACAAAAACGTATGTGCAGGAAGCTCTGTAACGTTAGGAACTTCTAACAACGCAAATTATACTTACTCATGGTTCCCAACAACAGGTTTATCAAATGCAGCTATTTCTAACCCTGTGGCAACACCTTCGGGCGGAACTTCTTCCTATACCGTGTACGTATCCCAAGTCGTCGCAAATTCAGGCGGTTTGGTATGTTCAAAATCTGATGAAGTAATGGTAAATATACTTACTCCTCCCGCCGCGCCTACTATTGCTGTAACATCACCTGCTAGTTTAATCGGAAGTAGCTCTCCAACCCTTTGCGAAGGCTTTGGTTATATTACCTTAGCACCTAGTAGTGGTACCGCAGGAAATATTCAGTTGCAATAGTTGAAAAATGACACGCAAGTAACGCTTACCTCAAATTTATCAGGTATTTTAAATGTTGCCAACACTTCTGGGGGGACAGTAAACTATACAGCAAAAGTAAAAGCTGTGAATGGCTGTTTTTCTCCTGCATCTAATACGCTTGCTGTTACCATCAATAATGCTGCGGAACCTACTATCACCCCCGCAGGAGCAAATAACATTATTTTATTATGTTTTGGTGCATCAACTTCAGCCTCTCAATCATTGACTGCGGCTGTAGCAAGTGGTACGCCAACTTATGCATGGTATCAAACAGGTACGGCAACTTCTGTGGGAAGCGGTAGCACTTATACTGCCACTATTAGTAATACAGCAACAAGCAGAACATTCAACGTAAAGGCAACTTACCCAAATACTTGTGTTCGTACTTCCGTAAATAAAGTAGTACGTAAAAACACGACTTGTAGAGAAGGTAAGGTAACATTAGCAGAAGAAATGACAGCTTACCCAAATCCCACAAGCGATAAGTTGAATGTTACTATCTCTCATAGTGAAGCATTTACAGGAACCTTAATTTTGAGTAATGCTTTAGGACAAGCAGTGATACACCAAACAGTTGACTTAACAGAAGGCAATGCGATAGAATCACTAGATATGTCTAACTTGCCACAAGGCGTTTATAACCTTACTTTTGATACTGAAACTACCCATCAAGTAGTAAAAGTAATAAAAGAATAGGAATAGACTTTTCTTTAAAAAAACTTAGAAGGGGCTATGCCTACTTATAAGATAATAAAAGGTAAAAGATACCTACCCTTCGAATGGCTTTTTGCCTTCGAAGGGTTTTTTTTTAAACTTATGAGGAACTTCATTTATTTATAAGGTAAGAAAAGGCAAAAAATATACACCTTTTGAGTAGCTTTTTGTCCTAAAATGATTTCTATTTAGTTATTTATGATAAATTAATATCCTCTTTTTATGCTTCAACATTATTATCAACTTATAAAAAGAGGATATTTTACAGCAAAAAGATACTATTTTTACATAAAAAGAAAATAAATTTGGAGAAATAGAGAATTTGTATTTATTTTGTGGATATAATGAATAATTGTTTGACTACTCTTACTTGTCATTCTGCAAAGAATCTTATCAAACATAGTATCAAAGTTACTATTTAAAAGATAATGTTTAAACAAGAGATGATAAGATATTTATAGAATGACAATTGGAGCTGTCATTCTGCAAAGAATCTTATCAAACATAGTATCAAAGTTGCTATTTAAAGGATAATGTTTAAACAAGAGGTGATAAGATTCTTACAGAATGACAGCCAAAAGAAATAAAACATCACGATTAACAGTAAATAATATGTCATTAAATCTTTCTTATACAGACCGCGTGTTTGTGGCATCACAAAAATTGAATTATTTGCAGCAAGATTTTGCTGATTTTCAGGCGTTTAATCCTGCAAGGTTTACAGGGCAGTTTCTAATAGACTTTGAAGCAGCTATTTTGGCAGCGCGTGATTTTGTGGACGATGAAACCGTAGTAGATGGCGGTATGTCGCTTACACAAACGGTGCAAGAAAAGCTAAAAGAGGCGCAAAGAAGCTATAAAATTATCAAATATTTTGTAGAAGATGCCTTTGCTATGGATTTGGGGGTGCAGAATAAGTTTGGCTTAGATAATTACAAAGACATAAGAACAAATGCACAACAAATGGTGCTATTTTTGACAAATCTTCATGCACAGTGTGTTAAATATGAAGCACAATTAGTAGCAAAAGGCTTAAATGCTACCAAAATAACAGAGATAGGGCAACTAAAAGAAGCCTTATATTTGGCTGTAAATGAACAGAATAGCTTTACGGGAGAGCGTTTGAGTACTACTCAAACCCGCAAACAATTATATGAAACGATGGATAGCTTCACGCAAGAAACTTGTCGTGCAGGAAAACTCATTTATGAGGACATAGATGACGCTAAGTTTCAAAATTATACCATTTATCAAATATCAAGTAGCAATGCAACTACGCAAACGCATAACATTTCTGCCAATTCTACTGAAGTAGTAATTAATAACGGCATTGATGATACCAAAGGGATTCGCTTTTTTAACAAAGGGGATAATGCCTTAGATATATACATTGTGGCTTCTTTGCAAGATAGCCCTACACAGCAACGCACTGTAGCAGCGCAAGAAACCGTTATCATCGCGGCAAGTAGTATCTCAAATGGGGCGTATAATGCCTTAGTGGTGAGGAATTTAGCAAATACGGTGGGAAAATATGAGGTAGAGGTGTTGGAGCAGTTGCCGATGTAACTATTTAAAGAAAAAGCAGGTCATTGAGCGGTAGCCGAAATGACCAAAAGAAAAACGCTAAGTTTCAGACCTGCGTAGGTTTTTCCTGAACCTACGCAGGTCTAATCAAGAGCCTACCCTTCAAGTTGCTTCCTACCCTCAAAAAGTTAAAAACAATCCCTATCATTTACAACAAAAGGAGAACTATCTCAAAATCTCTTTATTTTTTTTGAAAAATTTTGCTTTTGTGTAAAACAAACCTATCTTTGCATTTGAACCTATTAATTTCCAATGTAATATATAACCATTTTCTCCTTTATGATTAGTTTTTTTTCTTACTCTCCCCCTTGCAATTTTAGTAGCTATAAGTTTATTCAAACTTATAAAAATCTATGCAAGTAATGAATAATTAATATTTCGGCACTTCGGCAAGCTCAGTACGAACAGTGGAGTCCAGCTCAACACAAGTAATGGAAAATGATTTCAACTTACTTATTATCAACGCTTTAAGTAAAAATATTAGCATATTTAAGTAATTGATAATTAATATTTCGACAAGCTCAATAACAAATGGAGAATGGAGAATGATTTAAAAACCTGAATACTTTTGATAAAGTACTTAATGTGTATTTCACTATTCACTATTAAATATTCACTATTCATTGATACTTACTAACTTTTTTTGTTTTTTTATAATCATGATGACAAAAATCACATTTATTCTCCCTTTTATGGGGTTGCTGTTGTGTAGCACAAGTGTTTTTGGGCAAACGATTTCGGTCGCGCCAAAACTAGAAGCTGCGCCCGCCGCCCACGAGCGTGCATTCGAAGAAATGACGCTTACTTACCGTGTTCAACAAGTAAATGGTCTTTGGACATTTGAGGTGTTGGGCGATGAAAGCGTATTGTTTACCCAAGCAGAAGTATTGGAAAATACAGACAAGCAAGGGTTGAGCTCAAGAAATTTGGCAGAAAAAGCTGCGAAATTGGCAATGCTAAAAGTAAAAACAGGAACTTATCCTCCTTCAATTACTACCATGGAATTAACGGCGACAAAAAACGATTAACCTTTTAATTTTATCTTTATGCAAAACTTTTTTACTAAGTGGCTGCTCGGCTGCTTCTTATTGTTGGGCTTCGGGCAGTTGCCTTTGTCGGTACAGGCGCAATGCTCAAGTACTGCGATTATAAATAATGGTTCAACATCTGGTAATTTTCGAGGCTTTAACCCTCGTTATCTGTCTGGGCGTAGTGTATTTATTGTTTCTTCTGCCGAAATGGCAG
>JBJXHA010000709.1:0-2613 GCA_046160275.1 Bacteroidia bacterium
AAAGAATTTCGTTTTGCAAAGGGCGGTTTTTATAAAACAAAAGTACAAGGAAAAGAAGTGAAAATACCCGCAAGCGATTTGCAAAAAGTAGAAGAATCGGAACTCACGCGCATTTTTAAACAGGCGCATGATGCACTTTGGGCAGGAGGCGAACTGAACCCTTCACAGGCTTTTGATGAATTGAATAAACTTATTTTTTGCAAAATTTGGGACGAGAAGTATTCCAAGAAAGGACAACCTTATGCTTTCCAAGTTATTTCTGATGATAGCGAGGCATTGAAAACAAAAGTAATAGAACTTTATCAAAAAGGGCGAGAAAAAAACCAAGAAGTATTTGATAAACCGATTGAATTAAGTGCGCAACGTATCAAAATCATTGTAGAATATTTTCAATGGGTAAACCTAGTTGAAACAGACCTTGATAGTAAAGGAAAAGCTTTTGAAACTTTCTTAGGCTCTTACTTTCGTGGAAACTTTGGGCAGTTTTTTACGCCGCGAAATGTGATTCAGTTAGTAATAGATGTACTTGCCATTACCAACGAACACCGCGTACTAGATACTTCTTGTGGTTCGGGTGGCTTTTTGCTTTATGCGCTTGACAAAGTACGCAAACAAGCTACTCTTGATTTTCCTGAGTATGAAAACAATACGCGTGACTATGCCGATTGGAAAAGACAATGGCACGACTTTGCCGAAAAAAACCTGTATGGCATTGAAATCAATGACCAAATTAGCCGCGTGGCAAAAATGAGCATGATTATTCATGACGATGGACACACCAACGTTATTTGCCATGATGGACTATTTGAACCCGAAGTAATTGTAAAAAACACCGAAAATAAAGGATTTCAAGCAGAGAGTTTTGATTTTATTATCACGAATCCGCCTTTTGGTAGTATCATCAAACAATCGGAGAAGGCTTACATGAAAATCACCCAAATAACAAATCCCGACTATGTACCTACTTACTATTTTGCTACAAAAGAATCAAATTGGATTGAGCAAGTTGCCAAACCTAAAAACGCACTTACAGGGCGCGAAAATCAAAGCACCGAAATCCTTTTTATTGAGCAGTGCTATAAATTTCTGAAACCCCATGCCTACCTTGCCGTAGTCATTCCCGATGGCATTTTAACCAATAGTTCGCTTCAATATGTGCGCAACCGTATTGAAAAATGGTTTCGCATTGTGGGCGTAGTGTCGCTGCCCCAAACTGCTTTTATGCACACAGGCGCGGGCGTAAAATCTTCGGTGTTATTCCTTAAAAAATATTCCCTTGCCGAAACCCAACAACTAGAAGCAGGGCAAGACCGACTCATTCAGCAACTTGCTCAACAAAATCAAATTGCCAAAACCCTAGAGGATTGGGAAAAGCAGAAAAAAGAGGAACTAAAACCCTTGCTCAAAGACAAAAGCGAACAAGCCGATGCACAGCGTAAGGCAATTAATGAAAAGTATGCCGACAAAGTGAACGCCTTTAAGGAGCAACTCGAAAGCGACCTACAAGCCGCCAAGCAAAGCCAACTCTTTGATTATCCTATTTTTATGGCGATTGCCGAACACATCGGCTACGATGCCACAGGCAAAAAGATTACCCAAAACGACCTGCCTGCTATTACCGAAGAACTCAAACGCTTTATCGAAGCAATAGAAACAGGCAAAGACACTTTTTTCGTCTAAGCCCCTCTTTGAATAAAGACAAAGTGTTTATTACAAATAGGGGCGCATTGGAAGGGAGAATAGATAGTTATTATTACAAACCTTTTTTTGTTGAAATAAAAGAAAGAATAAAAAATAGCCCCTTTGCTTTGAAAAGGCTAAATGAAATCGCATTAAAAGTAATTAGTGGATACGATTCGAGGGAATTTGTAGAAAAAGAAGAGGGTATCCCTTATTTAAGAGTTGGCAATGTTAAAGCATTTGCTTTTGATTTAAATGACGTAAAGTATATTCCTCAATTTGAAATTAGCAAAGACATTCAGTTGCAAAATAATGATTTATTAATTACAAGAAAGGGAAGTTTTGGGAACGCTGTTATCGTAAATGAAAGTGTTCTTAGTGCTGTAATTAGCTCAGAAGTATTTAGAATACCTTTAAACTCAAATGTAATACCTAAATATGTGGAGATTTGGCTTAACACAAATACGGCACAATATGTATTTGAGCAAATCAAAACAGGTGCAATTATGGGACATATTACGCAAGAGGTATTAAAAAACGTCATTATCCCCCTTCCACCCCTCGAAAAGCAGCGCGAAATTGTAGCCCTTTTTCAAGCCGCCTACGAAAGCAAACGCCAAAAAGAAGCCGAAGCAAAGCAATTACTTGCGGGAATAGATGCGTATTTGATGCAAGCGTTAGGGATAGCGGTGGGTTTAGAAGGTGGCTCACTTTTAAAAAGTGAGCCACCTTCTAAACCGCCCTTCTTTTACACAAAAGCAAAGGAAGTGATGGGAAATAGGTGGGATGCATTTTATTATAAGGGGGAGTTTGGTGTGTTAATTCAATTACTATATACAAGTAAATTTATAATCACACCAATGCGAGAAATATTAAGTTTCTTAGAAAGTGGAAGCCGCCCGAGCGGAGGCGTTTCACAATATACAGAAGGGG
>JBJXHA010000710.1:0-2687 GCA_046160275.1 Bacteroidia bacterium
TATCGGGATAGCGTGAGCTGCGTCGAATCGGAACCAACACACGCAATTCTACCGCAAAATACAATTTCCAATGCGAAAGGTTTTTGTTTTTTTCGTTATAAATAGGCTCAGCTTGCCGAAGCTGTAAGTAACGAAATAAATCGGGATAGCTCGTTTTGTCTTTTTTGGCAAACTGCTCCAAAAAATTAAGTATCACTAAATAGCCTGTAAAACTCGAAATTAATTCCAGTTTTTCTTCCATAATTACCTGATACACAAGGTTATCCCACAAAATTTCTTTTTGCGTTTCCGTTTCGTAGGTACTGCGATAATTACTCAAGCTACTGCCCAAAATGCGTTCCGCTTCTGTAACCGCCCCTTCTTGATAAGACAAAGTGCTACAAGCCGCATGATACAAGTCCTTTAATTTTGGCAGCCGCTCGGCGATTTGCTCGCTTGAAGCCAAATAGTTGTCGCCTTCTCGAAACGCCTGACACTCCGTTTTTGCGTCTGAAAAAGCAGAAGTCGAACCTTTTAGCGGCAGTAAACGAGCATAGAGCCTTTCACTACTCGGAGGAGGAGGAGGATAGCTCACATACTCAATAAGTGTAGCCTGTGCAGGCTTACGCGCCCCACGCAAATGCACATAGCGAAACAACTCGCTAGGATGCAATGAATTGGTTAATTGCATTGTTTGAAATGATTAAAATGTGAATGGAAAATTGGTTATATATTTTATAACTATTTATTTTTATGTTTTAGAAATTGTTCACATTCGCAATAGATATAGGGGTTTAAACCATCTTTATATTTAAAATACAAAAAACCTTTACGAGGATGTACCCCAAATTCAAAGGGTGAAAATTCGTAAACACTTGCAAAAGACCTAAATATCCATACTTTTGAGCGAAACTGTGGCATCCATTTTACTGATTCAAAGCGAATATAATTTCCTGGCAAAAGAGAGTTATAATCTTGAGAATAGATAGTTAAATGTAACAGCGTAGTGTCAGGGGGAAACTTCAAAAAAGGAACACACTTATTAGGAAAATATCCTTTGTAAATGGTATGTTTACTCTTTTTTTGATAATAAGTGGTACGTATAGTTTCGGTTGTTGTGTCGGTCAAGCGATAAACATCATAATCACGCACCTTAACTAAATGTAGTTGTGCGGAATCCCAAGCCGAAACTTCTAATACAGGCAAAAATGGGGCTTTCTGCATGGTTAATGACTTAAAACTGAAGGCATAAATACTATCGGGGGTACAGCGAAAAGTATAAGTTTTCGGTTTTCTAGGCTGAAAAAAGGACTGAGCTGAAACAACGCCTAAATTCAACAAGAGTAAAATGAATGTCCAAAGGTATTTTATTATGGTTTGAGTGTTTTATGGATTATTTTCACATTTACAGGTGATAAATTTTACGGGAGTACGCGCAATTTCAATCCCATTAGGAGTTTTAACAGCATAAGACTCAGGGTAAATACAAACACGAAAAGCCAAAAGCCCCTTATTGGGAGAAAGTGTTATTTCTGTAATGTCCATCAATGTATGGTCGTATGGCTCGTCGCGCAAAATAGAAAAAACATATTCTTTTTCTTGATATGTTTCTATACATTTCGTTAATTGATAAGTACCATCCATAAGCATAGTTAATTCAGGAATATACCAATAATGAATCGTAAGTAGTTGTGTTGTGTCAAAACTTAACCAAAACTTAGGCTTTGCACTATAATAAATACTCGCTATTTCTGGATATAAACGTAAGTCCCTCAAATCAGAAAGATAATAGGGAGATAAAACATATAAGCCCTCTTTTCTTTTCGTAAGATAGAGTGTATCTATTATGCTATCTTTTTTAATTGTGCCTACGGGTAGTGAATGTCTATCAAAGGGCATTATTAGCCAAAACTTATACCATACCCAGCCATAGATTTGGTAGGTAGTGTCGCTGATACCCGCATAAGATAATTCCTCTTTTTGATGCGTGCTATCGTTATAACAATGATAGGTCATTTTTTTTTCTCCACAAAATAAAAGTGGTTGTGAGAATAAAAAAGTATGCAAAAAGAATAAAAAGCTAATAATCAATATGTTAAATAATACTCGCATTTTCTAATTGGGTTAAAATGTTATCAACTTAGCTCACTTACAAAACCCTGTAAAACAACGATTTTCGGCTAATATTTTTTTGATTTTTACGTCATCTATTTTGATAAGCCTACTTTTTCGAAAACGCCTACCCTGCTTATTATAAGCATCATATCCCACAATCCCAATTTCAGGGCAAAAATTCAAAATAGATCAGGACATTAGGGCGTACATAACGGCCTTCCGGCTCACGGTCGAATCCAATCGCCAAATGACCATCATTTGGAAGCGCGCGATACAGGCGGTCGTAACATGCGTAGGATATCTTCCGCTCTTTCTCGGCGGCGTATCTTTCTGGTTGGGGCTAGCGGGACCGCTGGGCTTGGCGATAGTCGTTTATCTCTTGCAAACTCAATTCCTTGATCTGACGCTGAGGCAGGTAACGCTTACTTGCGGCACTCGCCTAACGAAGAAGATTCAATTACGGGTCGGTAACTTGAACCAAGCATTTCAGTTCTACATGCGGCAGATCGATGCCGAAGAGCGGGTCCGCGACATATCGGACGCGGAATGGACGCACCGATCCGCGTGGTGGATGAAGCTGTCGATGTGGGTGC
>JBJXHA010000711.1:0-6889 GCA_046160275.1 Bacteroidia bacterium
TTCCATCAAGCGGAGAAGGCTTGCCATCAATGTAAATGCGCGTGCCATTTTTACCTTTCAAGATAATGTTATCGTTGTTGTCCACCATTACACCTGGCGATTTTCGCAACAAATCTAACGCATTCGTATTAATTGCATTAATACTGCCCGAAACATTAAAAATGGTTTTGTCGGCTTGTACCTCAATAATGGGTTTTTTCGCAACAATTTCTACGGTACTTAAGGTGGTTTCATTTCCTTTTAGCTGAAAATCAGTGAGTTTTGTGTCGTTTGTTGCTGTATGTTCAAACACTGGGGAATAAATTTCTTTGTAATCTAAGGCGGAAATCGCCAAAAAATAACTAGCTCCATTTACCTTTTGAAAGGAGAAAACGCCATTATTTTCTGTGATTTGTGCTTCAATCAAAGCGGAATCCTTTGCTTGCAATAACACAACATTTGCCAAACTAATGCCTTGCCCTTTTTCGTCTGTTACCTTGCCCGTGATATTTTGTGCATATAAGCCAAAATGAAAAACATAAAGAATTGCGAAAAGTGAAGTAATTTGTTTCATAAATATGAAAATTAAATAAAAGAAAGTGCTATTTTTGCGAATAATGCCTCAATTTGTCGCATAATTTTAGTAAAATTACAGGAATTATATAAAAAATGCTAAATTTTCACTTTTTTAGCTTTTTCTTTCGTTTTTGCCTTGCTTTTTGTAACTTTGCCTTTGTCCTTGTCGTAAAAGTAAATTCTATCGGCAAAAGCCATATTATTCTTCACTATTAATCATTCAATTATTATGTCATTGTTGTATTCTATTTTAGTGGGCTGTGTCATTTTTTGGCTTACCAGCAAAATCATGAACCTTAAAGGTTGGGGCTTGATTCTCAATACTTTATTTGTAATTATTGGCAGCATGGTAGGAAGTACTGTCTTAAACTTTTTTGGGTTTTATGCGGGAAACGGCTTTATTCCTAGTGTTATTTCTGGGACAGTCGGTTGCTGCGTTGTTTTAGCTGCCATTAAGTTGATGAATAAGTAAGGTTTAGACCTTTGCAGTATTCTCTAATCTGCAAAGGTCTGAACAAAATCAAGGAGAAAAGTGTTATTCTGGCTTAGGAACGCTTAATATCAGTTGAATAATATGAACAAAACACTCAGCATTTTTCTTATAACGGCTTTATTATTGGCATCTTGTTCATGGTTATCAAGTGCAAAAAAAGCGAAAGACAAGTTATCAAAAGATGACTTGTATGCGTATGTATTTACAGAGCGCTATGTGGACCCGCATAACCCTTCTAAATCTTATACACAAATTTTTGATGGGAAAGAAAATCGCCTCAAATTTCAGCGTGTACCTGATTGGAGCAAGGGAAAAGGAGCGATTGAAGCGAGAAATCGAGAAATTATTTTAGCTGGCTTTCAATATGATAGTTTAAACCATTACTTTAGGGCAAATAAATTATTTGAAAACTATAAAGCTAGTGCTTTTTATGAGGTAAAAGAAGATTCGGTGTATCCTACGCGATATTATACCTTAGAAGTTGGGCGTGATAATAAATGGACGCGCATTGCTTTTGAAGGAATGGACAAAGAGGTAAAACGCGATAAATATTATAAACGTATGGAGAAGTTGGAGACCTTGTTGGAGGATTTTGTGGGAGTCGAGAATGAAGATTAATGAGGCTGTCTAAAAAGCACGGAACTCTTTGAAGAGTTCCGTGCTTTTTATGTAGAACATAATAAAAAGCGAGTACAATGAATAATATTTTTTATGAATTAGCCTTTTTGGACAGTCCCATTATCCTTTTTTACCTTTAGCCGCTTCAGGTTTTGCTTTTTCCTCGCTTTCCCCTACTGCTTTTTTGGGACTTTTTAGGCGTAACTGAATTGCCCCGCATTTCTTTAAGTCTGATTTTACTTGAATGACGTGCTTTTCATCGCCGTCCATAAAAGAAACATTTGCCGTATTAGGAGGAATTGCACCTAAATTATGTGCAAAGAAAATCAACGTATTATTGTGTCTTGGGTCAACTTCTATTTCAATTTGTACGGGTTTGTTGCGTACCATTTCTTGCCGAAGCAACCATTCTCCATTATAACACAAGGAAATCGTATCTCTGTCTTCCGCCCTTGCATCATACACACTAAGCACAATTTTTTGCGTTTCAACTTCTACCACTTCTGGTTTTACCACTTTTCTTCCATCTAGTTTTTTCGGAACTTTTGCCGTTGCATTAGGGTAGCGTTCTGCTGGCGGCACATTCGATAACTCAATGGTGGCTATGATTTTTATATCTCGATAAACAGGTAAATCGGCAGGAATCATGTATAATTTTGGGTCGGGGCGAGTGTTCATTGCCAAGATTTCTTTGTCTTTCCATGAATTATCCTTTTCAATGACATTCACATCATCTACAAAAAAGTAGGAAAAATCTTTGGGACGTTGAGGGGTTTCCCCTGTTAAATAATGTCGTTGAATCACATCTTTGTCCTCCGTAAAACTGCCTAAAGTCAAGTAACGGTAAGGTTTATCGGCATAATAAACAAAGGTGTATTTTTTCCACGAAGTATGAAAAACGGCTTCATCTACCTCCACTTGCGGCACAGCTTTGATAATTTCATGCCCTTTTTGATAGACAGGCTCGGTAGAAAGCAATGCTGAAAAACCGTTGGCAGCATATTCTCCATAAAACTTATCCTCTCCATTACACAACCAAAAACTAACTTCATACACTTTCCCAATTTTCATCGGCTCTTTGAGTTCGGTATAAATGTACTCTCTGGAGTTTACCCAAACATCATGAAATACTAGCAAACCTACGACTCCCTTACCAGAATGAGGATGAATGACTCCAAAATAAGATTCTGGGAGCTTTGCCATACGACTTTTGCCATCTGCGTGCAGATAATCAGGGGTTCCATTGGGATCGCGTGTTCCTTTTGGGTTCGCATTTTTCCAATGTTTTAATACTGTCCAAGAGGTTAAACTGTCGGGTGGGCGCGTACACGCCTCGAAACTAGAATCTTGTACCAAATTTTTTTGTGCAAAAGAAGAGGTTGTAAAAAGATACAGAGGAATGCATAAAAAAGGTAGGACTCTACATAAACTAATGGTAATCTGTTTCAACATAATTATCTATTCAAAAGATATGAAAGTTTATAAAAAAAATTGTGCAACGAGATAAAAAACAGCTTTTTAGATATTTTAAACAAAAATAAGAAAAATCTAAGCGAAGCACAAATAAAAGCCTAATTTTTGACAAATTTATTACAAGGCTTAAAAAAATGCTGTGTCATTTCAATAAATTTGTAAGTTTGCCTTGTTTTTAGCTCAAACAAGCGATTCAAAAACGAAACAAAACTAAAAAACTTATTTCTACCTAATTTGTTGCCAAATGAGAGTGTCTTTATTCCTCCTACTTTGCCTTTGTTTTGTTTCAAGTTTTGCGCAGTTTCGTTGGGATGTAGGAATGGGGGCATCACTTAACGCACCTCTTCCTACTAAAATGGACACATCTGCAACAGGCAAACCGCTATTTTCACCTGTGATAGCCAGCAATGTTAGTTACTTTTTTTCCCCACATTGGGGCATCAAAAGTGGCATTATGTACTTGCAAAAGGGAGCGAGTTATGGTCAAAATATTCCCAAAACGGATACCCTCACACCCGTCATATTTAATGGGCAAGTCGTAGGCGAAATTCCCACCTATTATACAGGAAAAGTAAGCGGAAAAATGCGTTTGCATTATGTTGAGATTCCAATTCACCTTGCCTATCAAACCAAGAAATTTAGTTTTTCTCTTGGGCCCAGCCTTTCATTCCTTTTGGCGGGTTATGATAAAGGGAATGTAAATCTTATCATTGGTGACCCAACAGTGAGCGAACCCCTTACTAAGGCGCAAACCTATAACAATTTTTCGAATATCCATAAATTTGATTATGGGATTTCTCTTGGAATTCACTATATGCTCTCCAAGAGAATGAACTTTTCGCTATATTCGCAACGAAGTTTGAGAAAATTGTACCAAGAAAGTCCAAACAATAGTGTAAATTTGTACCATACAAATTTTGTACAAATTGGGATTCATTATTCGATTATAGAGAGGAATAAGTAAAAGTTAAGGGAAATTATCTATACTTAAATACTTGATTTTAAACTATTTAATCGAATTATTCATTCTTCATTATTAATTATTCATTACTTAAATAAGTAATCCATGAAATTATTAACAGGAAAGGTAGCCTTAGTAACAGGAGGCTCTCGTGGAATTGGCAAAACGATAGTAGAAACCTTTGCACGTCAAGGGGCAACTGTTTGTTTTACGAATCTAACAGATTCTGAATCGAATCGTGAAATTGAGGCGTATATTGCGGCGGAAGGCGTTCAAGGGCGTTTTTATGAGGCTAATGCTGCTAAAATGGAAGATGCTCAGCGAGTGATTGATGCGGTGATTGCAGAATTTGGCAAAATTGATATTGTGGTAAATAATGCAGGAATTACCAAAGATGGTTTGTTGCTGCGGATGACGGAGGAACAATGGAATGCGGTAATTCAAACGAATTTGAACAGCGTTTTTTATCATACAAAGGCGGCAACTAAGCAAATGATGAAGCAAAGAAGTGGCTCTTTTATTAACATTGGTTCGGTGGTCGGAGTAGGGGGAAATGCAGGGCAGGCAAATTATGCTGCTTCTAAAGCGGGGGTCATTGGCTTTACAAAATCGGTGGCATTAGAACTCGGCTCTCGAAATATTCGTGCAAATGTAGTTGCTCCCGGTTTTATTCAAACGGAAATGACGCAAAATTTGCCCGAAAAAGAAATCGAAGCATGGAATAACCAAATTCCACTCAAACGTCCTGGAACTACACAAGATGTAGCAGATGTATGTGTGTTTTTAGCCTCTGATATGTCGAATTATGTTACAGGGCAAGTCATTCATGTTGATGGTGGAATGTTGATGTAATTGTTGTAAATGGCTGTCTAAAAAAGTTCGGAACGCTTCGAAGCGTTCCGAACTTTTTACAGCCTATTTTTAATACTACCTTTTTCCTAAAACCTAAACCCAACCCCTAGCCTTGGGCTAAGAGAACCTTTGGGGAAAAATTGCCTATCTGTGTAATTACTACTGGTTTTCCCTTGTGGATTATTAATAGTTGAGTAGCTGGTATGTTGCATTGTTTTGCCACTAAAAACATTGATAGGCAAACTTGCTTCCACAAACCAACGAGGGGTTATATTATAAGTAAGGCGCGGAGTAAGGTAAGTTTTTACACCTAAGGTATTTACTCGAAATGGCGAAAAACTTACATTGGACATAGGCGTTTGATGTACACTTTCAAAGGTAGGCATAATTCCCAAGCCAATAGAAGGCATGAATTTATGTTGTGTTTTGAAAAAATTGTAATTGTATTCATACCTAACTGACAAACCCAAGCCCCTTTCTTTATATACATAGTAGTTGAGACTGCTAGATGTCCCTCCAAAATAACCTATTTTCGAAGTATTATACAACTTTACATTTGATAACTCCAACTCACTCCAAAAGTGTGGGTTTTTGTGTCGCATTTGAATCGCCACACTTGGATTAACTGCTTGAATCGCAGTGTGTATTTTTCCAGAAGCGTCATAAGCAATAGCATAGTTAACACTATTATACAACTTCACCGCAAAACGGGGCGAATCTTGAGCTGCTACGCTAAGGGTAGCGCAAAGGAGTGTGAAAACGAAACTTACTTTTTTCATATTGATAAAACTTGAGCTAATTGTAATTCTCTATCAAGACGTAAGGTAAATCCGTTTCGTTGCATGAAGTTGTTTCTTAAAAAAAATTTGCAAAGCCCCGTTTATCTTAGCAATTTTGTGGGCATTTTCTATCAAACAGAAAACGATCTCAAAACATGAAAAAAAGAGTATTGGTTACAGGCGGTGCAGGTTTCTTAGGTTCGCATCTTTGCGACCGCTTTTTGGCAGAAGGCTATCAAGTGGTGGCGATGGATAACCTCATCACAGGAAACTTGGAAAACATCGAACATTTATTTGGCAACCCCGATTTTCAGTTTATTCGACATGATGTAACTGAATATACTTGGATAAGAGGCAAATTGGATTATATCTTGCATTTTGCTTCGCCTGCCAGTCCCATTGATTATTTGCAGTTACCAATTCAAACCTTGAAAGTGGGGGCGATGGGAACACACAAAATTTTAGGTTTGGCAAAAGAAAAAGGCGCACGTGTATTGTTAGCGAGTACTTCAGAAGTATATGGCGACCCCTTAATTCACCCACAAAAAGAGGATTATTGGGGAAATGTAAATCCTGTGGGGTTTCGTGGGGTATATGATGAGGCAAAACGCTTTGCAGAAGCGATTACGATGGCTTATCAACGTTATCATGGCGTAGAAACGCGCATTATTCGTATTTTTAATACATACGGTCCGCGTATGCGTTTGAGTGATGGGAGAGTATTGCCCGCATTAGTAGGACAAGCCTTGAAAGGCGAGCCAATGACTGTATTTGGAGATGGTAGCCAAACGCGTAGTTTTTGCTACGTGAGCGATTTGGTTGATGGAATTTATCGTTTGTTATTGAGCGATGTGCCTGACCCTGTAAACATTGGCAATCCTGCGGAAATTACGATTTTAGATTTTGCTAAAGAAATTCAAAATCTCATTGGCACAAGCAGCGAAATCGTGTTCAAAGATTTACCTGCCGATGACCCAAAAGTACGCCAACCAGACATTACAAGAGCTACGGAATTGTTGGGTTGGTCGCCGAAAATTGAAAGACATGAAGGCTTAAAACGCACGATTGAGTATTTCAAAGGGAAAGTATTGGGCCCAGATAATAAGTAATTGTTATTAGGAAATAAAAGGGATTTATAAATTAATATGTCTGTCATTG
>JBJXHA010000712.1:0-2891 GCA_046160275.1 Bacteroidia bacterium
ACTAAGGAGTAATGATAAAACTAACTTGTAGTAAGTATAGGATTTAACAGTATTACGAGAAATATGCCTACTCCAAAACCCCTACTCTGATAATGGTGTTGAAATCGTCTATTAAAATGGCAAAAAACGATTAAATAGACATAATATTGCCACCTAATTTGATGTCTATAAAGTTGTAATTTATTAGAACCTTATCTTTTAGTTCTCAACTATACCTTTTTAGGTGTAGCTGCTCAGGAACATAAAACAGAATACCCAGGAACATAACAAAAACCTGCCCACGCTTTATTAGAATGAACCATGCATTCTGCCCACGCTTTTATTAGAATATGCCCAGGAACATAATTCCTGCCCAGGAACATAAATATCTGCCCACGCTTTATTAGAATGAACGAGTATTCAAAACCAGAAAAAATAAGAAAGAAAAAGAAAAGCTAAAAAGTCGCGTTGTATCTATATTGGCGACATTCTTTAAACTAGTAATAAACAAAATCTAGCTTTAATAGGACGTTTTCACTATTGACTTGCGACGCTATGTCGTTTTTTTGTATTATTAACGACATCTTTAACTTGGAGGTTTAAGATGCAACACCAATACAAACGTGAACCGCTTTCCACCGATGAGATAAATAAACTTATAAACGCCTGTGAGACTTTACGTGAAAAACAAATTATCTTGATACTACTTGATACAGGACTTCGTGTTTCTGAGCTAGAAAAACTGACAAAACAAAATATCTTATGGCAAGAAAAACGCTTAGTCATTTATGGGAAAGGTGGCATGTATGGAAAACAATCTAAATTACGTGTTATCCCAATGACAGAACGTGTTCGCTCACTTATTGAACACCACTATGCTATGAATGAAAATTTTGGAATTAGTAAACGTCAAATGGAACGTATTGTTAAACGTGTAGCTAATCGTGCAGGAATTGCAAAACCAACTACACCACATGTTTTACGTCATAGCTTTTCTGTCAATTGTCTTAGGCGAGGTATTACAACTAGGACGCTTCAATACTTACTAGGGCATGATCGAATTACCACCACCGAAATTTATATGAATCTTTCTCCAGAAGACGCTATTAGAGAATTTCAGAGCAAATGGTGAAAATGTAATGTAGCTGATTTTTGATTTTCAGTAATTATAGGGTAGATATATGCCTAAGATTCCTAATGAGGTTCTTCAAGACTTACGAGATAACCTTTTGCGCCTCAGTGCTAGGCATAGTGAAAGGCACAAGTTGATTGAAAGAACAGCATTTATGTTTAACTGCTCTGAAAAAACAGTTTATTGGCAATTAGCACAGATAGACAAGTTACAAAAAGTTGTTCGCAAAGATAATGGCCATGCTCGTTATTGTGAAGAAGCTGATTTTAAGAGGTGGGTTGAGATAGTTGCGGCTATAAAACTAGCAACACTTAATAAGAAGGGCAGACATCTATCAACCTCAAAAGCCATATTATTAGCTGAAGAAGGTTTTTATTTGGAAGCAAGATTTGAGCAAATTCCCAAAGGGGTTTTGAGTCGGTCAAGTTGCGACCGTTGGATGCGTAATCTGGGAATTAATATCCAAGGTACTTTACGACAACTTCCCTGCATTCGTTTTGAGGCTAAAGAAAGCAACGAATGTTGGCAATTTGATATTTCTATTTCAGATGCCTACTATTTGGACGAACAAAAAGTCTTACCAGAAAAAAGCCACTCTGGTTATCCACATTTGGCCTTATTTAGTGTGGTAGATGATTATAGTAGAGTTAACTATCAGGAATACCATCTAGTTTATGGCGAAGAAGTTGAAGCAGGATTGCTTTTTCTCTTTCGTGCTTTTTCACCCAAATCAGATTCAGCCTTTCCATTCCAAGGAATTCCCAAAATAATCTATATGGATAATGGCCCCTTGGCTAAATCTAGGGTTGTTCGCCGTGTATTGGAAGAAAAACTTGGTATCGAAATAAAAGTTCACCAAACCCCAGAACAAGGAGGTCGACGACGCACATCAGCTAGAGCAAAAGGAAAGGTAGAAAGATGCTTTCGTGCAATAAAAGAAAGCTTTGAAACCCTATTTCATTTTCATAAACCTCAAACAGTTACAGAAGCTAACCAATGGCTTTTTACGCATTTATTGCACTACAACTGCCAAAAACATCCTTCCAAAGAAAGCAGCCGTCTTGAGACTTGGGTTTGCGGACTGCCTGCAAATGGCTTTCGCCAAATGTGTACATGGGAAACTTACTGCACATTTGCCAGAGAACCAGAATTTCGCACTGTAGGATTGGATGGTTCTATATCACTTGATAATCAGTCTTACCAAGTAACAGCAGAACTTATTGGGGAACGAGTAGAAGTGTGGAAAGGAGTTTTTGACAAAGGTATTTATGTTCAAGACAAAGCAGGAAACTTACATGGTCCCTTTGAAATGCAGTCTGGAACCATTGAACTAGGAACATACCGTAGATGGCGAAAAACTGAACGCGATAAAAGAATAGAAAAAATTGAGCAAATGGCATCTGATATCTCCATTCCTCGCGAAGCTTTGACTCGTGATAGAAGAACAGAACAACAACAAAATAGAGTTTTTACTCTACCTTCTATTACATTTGTAAGTCCTATTGGAATGTTATCGGAAGATTACTTATCTACTAAAGAAGCTAGGAGAGGTATTTTTCAACAATTTGGTATTGCACTAGCTACTTTGTCAGATGAAATGCTTAAAGATATAGGAGAAATTTTAGAGCAAACCTTAAATCGCAGAGAAGTTTATCGTTTAGTAAAGGATTTATTTAAACAGTATCAAGTGGGAGGCTAAAGTGTTAGCAAATATTCTTAAAACTTATAAACTCAGCAAAGATTTTGGCCATTCTGGGTTTTATGAATCAAAAGAACTACT
>JBJXHA010000713.1:0-5394 GCA_046160275.1 Bacteroidia bacterium
TTGTTGTAAAAGCCCCAAATTGATCTTCTCTGAAAAAGGGAGAGAAAGGCTGTCGTTAAGGAATACTTCGCTTGGAGCGAAGTTTTCCTTTTGCTCCAGCTCACTACCTAACCCCCGACCCCTAAAGGGGAGTACCGTAGAAAATTTGTTGTTTTCTGTGGTGGATGCAATAGTTTTAGGGGCTATTGCATCATTCAAAGCGCGTACACTTTGGGTTTCTCCCTCGCTTTTGGGGAGGGTCGGGGTGGGGCTTTGCGCCCATTGCCATAAGGCAACGATTAATATGATTATACTACTCATGACTATTAAATTTTTGATATTAAAAAAAAGACCAAACGGCTTTCGTTTCGTCGGTGCGCCTTCGACGATTCGTTTTTGCATAGCTTCCCAATCGCTTTCCTGTAAAGGAAATTCGTGATTGTGTATTTTATCTTGCCATTTTTGTTTCATTGTTACTTTTTTTCGATGGGTTAAAACCCATCGCTACCACATCGGTCGTTCCTACGGAACTTTGACGTGCATAATTTTTTACCAATATTTATAAAACTGTCGGGTTAAATTTAAGTTATACGCTAAGTTTGTAAGTCCCTCCTTCGGAGGGATTTAGGGAGGCTTGAAGTTTCCTCCTCGCTTCTGCAAAATGCCATTTCGACGTACCTTCGCTAATATTCAACATTTCAGCAATTTCTTTATGTTTATAACCATCAACGGCAAAGAGCGAAAAAACCGCTTTGGTCGCAGGTGGAAGTTGTTGAATGAGTTCAAAAAGTTCTTCGACGGCTAAATCATTCATGGCTTCGTTATCAATTGGTTGTTCGGGTAATAAATCGTTATAAATCACTGAATTTCTGTAACTTGTGTTAGCTCTAATATGATCAATTGCACTATAAAAAACAATTTTTGCCATCCAGCTATAAAGCGTATGTGTTGGTTGATAATTTTGTACCGATTGAAATATTTTTAAAAATGCGGTATTCATTACTTCCACTGCCTCCTCTCTATTCGACGTGTAACGCATCGTAATCGTCAACATTCGCCCACCATATCGCTCATACAAATAACGCTGCGCCAATGAATTGCCCTGTCGGCATCCATCGAGGAGTTGTTGGTCTGTATTTTGCGTATTGAAAATCATGTTTAACATTAAGTCTTTTCAAATAAGATGTTTCGATTGTTATTTTTCCATATTGCTACGGAATTAAATCATTATACTTATAGTATCGGAAAGGTAGCAAAAAAGGTTGGGTATCGAAAAAGATTTTTTTTGTAAGTATCTTTTACCTAACTTTGTTTTCTGAAAAAATACTTATGATAATAAAAACACGCGGCATCGTTTTTCGAGTTGTTAAATATGGAGAAACTTCTGTTATAACTGATATTTACACCGAAGAACGTGGGTTGCAATCCTATATTTTAAATAGCGTAAGAGCAAAAAAGCCGAAATTTCATTCGGGGTTAGTGCAAGTGATGTCGCTTGTAGAGATGGTGGCGTATGCACGTGAAGGCAAAGAATTGCAGCACGTTAAGGAGTTTCGCTCGGCTTATCCTTTTCAAAGCATTCCTTTTGATGTCATCAAAGGAGCAGTCGGTACGTTTATGGTCGAGTTGGCTCAAAAAACAATAAAAGAAAGCGAAGCAAACGCTGAATTATTTCATTTTTTGTATGAAATCTTTGTTTATTTGGATAAAACCGAGCATAATATTGCCAATACACACTTGAGTTTTATGGTAAAACTATGTGCTTTTTTAGGAATTTTACCAGAATACAATAGCGAAAATGCAAATGCTTATTTTGATCTTAAAGAAGGTATTTTTGTGAATGAAGTACCGCTACACCCCAATTTCATGGGGCAATTACAAAGCCGTTATCTACAAACTTTTATGGAAATTCCTTTTGACGAAAGTCATACGATACCAATGAAAGCAGAAGACCGCCGTCAATTTGTGCAACAAATGATAAAATATTACGAATTACATATACCCAATTTTCATGAATTAAAAGCATTTGCTGTGTTGCAAATGGTAATGTCTTAAAATACTAACCAACAATGTCAAAAAAACTCTCAAATTTTATACTCGGCGCTTGGCAACCACACAAGGGCGAAGGAACACCTCAATTTAACGCCATTACGGGCGAACTCATCGCAACAGTAGGTAGCGAAGGCTTAGATTATGCCGAAATGTACGATTTTGCTAAGAAAACAGGCGGAAAAACGCTTCGCAAAATGACTTTTCAAGAGCGTGGTCGCATGCTCAAAGCATTGGCATTTTACTTGATGGAGCGCAAAGAAACCTATTATGCCATCAGTTATCAATCGGGAGCGACTCGCTTGGATAGCTGGATTGACATCGAAGGCGGTATCGGAACGCTCTTTGCGTATGCGAGTTTGCGCCGACAATTTCCTGATAAACCTTTTCACGTAGAAGGTGCTGTCGCAAAATTATCTAAAGAAAATACGTTTATAGGACATCATATTTTGAGCCCAAAACCTGGCGTAGCAGTACATATCAACGCCTTTAACTTCCCGATTTGGGGAATGTTAGAAAAAATATCATCGGCTTGGATGGGCGGAATGCCCGCAATTGTGAAACCTTCCGAAATTACTTCTTACCTAACAGAAGCGATGGTGCGAGATATTGACGCTTCGGGCATTGTTCCCGAAGGTGCGCTGCAATTGGTTTGTGGCAACGGACACGGCATTATCGAACCTGCTGGCATGAATGATGTGATCGCGTTTACAGGTTCAGCCTCAACGGGTAAAAAACTAAAATCTTTGCCACATATTATCGCTAATACTGTTCCTTTTCATATCGAAGCGGATAGTTTAAATGCTATCGTGTTGGGCGAAGACGCTACACCACAAACGCCCGAATTTGATTTGTTTATCAAAGAAATTAGAAAAGAAGTTGTAACAAAAACAGGGCAAAAATGTACAGCTATTCGTCGTGTAATTGTCCCTGCTGCTTTGGTCGAAGACGTGAAAAATGCTTTATCAAAAGAATTGGCTAAAACCAAAATGGGCGACCCAAATGCCGAAGGCGTAAGAATGGGCGCATTGGTCAATCGTCCACAAATGGAAAAAGTGAAGCAACAAGTTGAGTTGCTTTCGCAAAAAACGCCCATTGTATATGGTAGTTTAGAGCAGTTTGATGTAGTAGGCGCAAGTCGTGATAAAGGCGCATTTTTCTCCCCGATTGTGATGTTAAATGAACGCCCTTTTGAATATACCGATACGCATAATATAGAAGCTTTTGGTCCAGTTTGTACTTTGATGCCTTACGATACTTTGGAAGAAGCGATTGAATTGGCGAACATGGGAAAAGGTTCGTTGGTTTCTACGATAGTGACTCACAATCAGGATATTATGCAAGAATATGTCTATGGTGCAGCGGCATATCATGGTCGTATTTTGGTCTTAAATAGAGAAAGTGCCAAAGAAAGCACAGGTCATGGTTCTCCGATGCCGTTAATGTTGCATGGCGGTCCAGGTCGTGCAGGAGGAAGCGAAGAACTGGGCGGAATTCGAGGCATTTTTAATTATATGCAACGCACCGCTATTCAAGGGCATCCGACTGCAATTAGCTCAATTACAGGTATTTATCAACAAGGTGGTGCGCAAAAAGAAACCGATATTCATCCTTTCAAAAAATATTTTGAAGACCTCGAAATCGGCGAAACGCTCATCACAGCAAAACACACGGTTAGCGAAACGGATATTACGAATTTTGCCAACGTCAGTGGCGATAATTTCTACGCTCACATGGATGCAACTGCCCTTGAAGGTACGCCTTTTACGGGGCGTGTAGCGCATGGTTATTTTGTGTTATCAAAAGCTGCTGGACTTTTCGTAGATGCCAAAAAAGGACCTGTTTTGTTGAACTACGGTTTGGACGAATGTCGTTTCACCAAACCCGTTTATCCTGGCATGACGATTGGCGTAAAATTTACTTGTAAAGAAAAAATTGACCAAGAAAAACGCAACGAAGAAGACATCGCCAAAGGCATCGTCCGTTGGCTCGTTGATGTTTATGATGAAACTGGCGAAACAGTGGCTATTGCTACGATTTTGACGATGGTGAGGAAGAGGGTGCAGGATTGATTAAAAGATAAATTTTTAAAATGCGCTTCAACTGGTTTTAGTTGGAGCGCATTTTTTTTGCTTATATTAATATTCGTGGAAGCAGTAGATTAGTCGTTATTATACTTTAATTAAAATAATTTAAAAAAAGTGAGAAATAATTTTGAGATATAAAATAATAATTGCATGTTTGCACTGTGAATAAAATTATTAAAAATAAATATAATATTATTGTATGAGTATAAATCATTTTAAAGAAATTTCAAAACGCAACCTTGACTCTTTAAAAAAAGAAATTCGTGGATCAAAATTTGGCATGAATAAATTAAGCGCTTTTATTGAGGAACTTTATGGCGGGAACAAACATTTTTCATAGGCTATGAATAAAAAATATGGGCATGAGTTTAAGGATACAAACCTGAGTTTTGTATCTGAATCAACTGTTTCTAACGCATTAAAAGGCGAAAATCCTAATTTAATTGCCAAGTTATTACTCTATCTTAATGTTGAACACAACGTAGATTATGAAGATTTTATAAAAGAAGACAAAACAGAGTATTATAAAATTATAGGGGAAGAGATAAATCATTATAAAGAACTGAACAGTTTATACAGAAGTATAGCCTCAATTGAGCCAGAAAATAGAATATCAAAAGTGATTTTAAAAAATAATTTTCAAATAAAAAGAAATAATGTCTAAATTAGAACATCTTAGGGCTATTCAAGCAAGCCTTAGAAAAGATAAATCATCAAAAGAAAATATTGATGCCTTAAAAAAACAGGTAGAACATCTGATTACTTATTTTGATATAGCAAAAATAAAGGCTTTCATGATAAAAAATTACGATAATCAAAAAAGCTTTGCTGAAAAAATTGGAGAAAAATATGCTTATCATGCTGATACAAATATGAGTACGGCAAGCGCAAGTGTAGTATCTAAGGCATTGAATGGAGAATCTTCTCAATTAGGAACAGTATTATACTATTTGATTATAGAACATGATGATTTTGATATTTGCTTATATGAGAAAAAGGAAAATGAAGATGCAACTGCATTGAAGGAGACTATTGAACAACAAAAATTGACGATTGAGCAACAAAATAAAACGATTGATAGCTTAGAAGAATTAAGAAAACGCAATGATGTTATCATTATGCATTTTACAGATATGTTATTATTGCATAAAGAACAGATTCAGCATGAAAAGTCATTTATTAAGAAATTTATAAATACATATTATAATAACAATGAAGAGTTTAAAATGTTATTAAAAATTGCTGAAGATAAATATCAAAATTAATTTATTTTTTAATT
>JBJXHA010000714.1:0-4574 GCA_046160275.1 Bacteroidia bacterium
CCCCTTCTAACGCGAGATTTTTGTAGGGATGTTGGGCAAAAAGCGAAAAGCAAGCAAAAAAAAGGAAAACTAGAACGGCATAGCTCCTACTCATCTTCGCTCAAACTTGGGTTCCAGTTACTGTGAACATAATCCGTTAGCGCTTTATTTATCACATCTTGAATAGGAAGGCGATGAGAATCAGCTATATCGCGGATTTTCTCAAGCGATTCGGTTAAAATTTCCGTACTATAATGAATGTAATTTACAGGTCTCATCAACAAAGAGGTTTTGTTGTTTTTTACCATTTTTCGTTCTGCCACAGTAGGCATCAAACCCTCAATTGCCTCTCCTTCAAGGGCTTCCGTAGAAAGGTTGTCTAAAAAGCCTAATTTTTTCTTAGGCAGAATTTTTTGTTCTATCAAGACTTCTTCGACTACGTTTTCACGCAATGCCGAACCAATAGAGTCGAGAAATCTTTTTCTATTTTTTGCCATGAGAGTGTTCAGTTATCAGTAAACAGTTATCAGTAAATAGTTATCAGTAAACAGTTATCAGGTGATAGTTGATAGGAGGAAAGATTAATTTGTTTATAATCAGGTTATTAACTATGATAGACAACGACAATATAAACTAAATTGTAACAAGCATTTAAACTGGAATCAAATTTTCCTGTTTACCTTTTTCCTCTATTTTAAGTTACACGCGTTACGATTTCTTTTGCCAAAGACGCATAATCTTCTGCTCCTACCGAGTTGGGGTTGTAGGCAAAGATGTTTTGTCCCATGCTTTGCGCTTCAGGTAGAGAAATCGTCTTTCTAATTTTAGTAGTAAATACCATTTCTTTGTATTCGTTCACCAAATATTCAAACAATTCGCGGTGCAACACAGTGCGATTATCATAACCTGTAACCAAAATCCCTAAAATATCCAATTCTGGATTCATGCGCGTTTTCACCGTGCGCAAAATTTTCAAGAACTCAGTCATACCTTGTAGCGCAAGTGGCTCAGGTTGCAACACAATCATTGCATAATCGCTTGCTGTGAGTGCCGAAATTGTCAATGCACCCAAAGAAGGGGGACAATCCAACAAAATAAAGTGGTAGTTTTCACGAATTTCTGCTACTTTTTCTTGCAAAATAAATTCTTTCCCTACCTCATTGTTCTTTTCAAAAGCTGCCAAATGTACCGAAGAAGGCACAATGTCCAAATCTGCCTCTTCTAAATGCTGCACAGCCTTTTCTATTGCATCTTGAAACACCAATGTCTGGTACAATGTGCGTTCTTGTTTGCCCAAACCCAAGGCAAATGTCGCATTTGCTTGTGGGTCAATGTCTATAATCAACACCTTATAGCCTGCGCGAGAAAGAGCTGCTGCCAAATTCACAGTCGTTGTAGTTTTACCTACTCCGCCTTTGTGATTTGCAATCGAAATAATTAACGACATAATTCAGTTTTCAGTTATTTGGTAAAAAATGAGCGGTTGATAGGTTGTCAACTGTTCATTAAGGTTGAGTGACTCATGTGTGCATATTTTTGTCAATGCACGCATGAATCAAAATGCAAAGGTAATACATTTTATTCGAATATGAATTGTTACTAAACTTTATTTTTTTAAAAAGATAGGTATTAAGGAAGGAAAAATTCCTTTTTTTCTAAAAAGTGTGTACAAATAAACAAAAAAGGGAAAAGCCATGTAAAACACGAACTTTTCCCTTTCTTTATACTTTATTTATCTTAATCCATGTACTCTTTCGCTTTTCTACGGCGACCACTAGGCGTTTCGTGGCGTTCTTTGTGTTCTTGCTTTTCGGCAACAATCACATCGTAATAGCGACGAATCCCCGTACCTGCTGGAATTAAGTGTCCTACAATTACATTTTCTTTCAAGCCGCGCAAGTCATCAACTTTTGCCATGGTAGCAGCTTCAGAAAGTACTTTGGTTGTTTCTTGGAACGAAGCGGCTGACAACCAGCTTTTTGTACCCAAAGAAGCACGCGTAATCCCCATCAAAATCGGTTGACAAACCGCAGGGCGCGCTGGACGAGCTTCTGCAAGTTTTTTATCTTTACGGCGCAAATGAGAGTTTTCATCTCTTAGCTTACGGCGCGTAATAATTTGCCCCGGTTTCAAATTGCTTGAATCTCCCGCGTCTTCCACAATCAATTTATCGAAAATCCAGATGTTTTCTTCTTGGAAATCAATTTTATCTACAATTTCTTTTTCCAAGAAAATGGTATCACCTGCATCTAAGATTTCTACCTTTTGCATCATTTGGCGTACAATTACCTCAATGTGTTTGTCATTGATTGGTACCCCTTGCATACGATATACTTCTTGAATTTCATTTACGATATAAGCTTGCACCGCACTTGGACCTTTGATAGCCAAAATGTCTTTCGGAGCCATCGCACCATCAGAAAGAATATCCCCTGCCATGATATAGTCACCATCATGCACCAAAAGATGTTTAGAGATAGATACCATGTATTTTTTCTCATCAGAGTTATCAGGCGCAGTAATGAACACCTCGCGGCTACCACGTTTGATTCCTCCTAATCTTACAATCCCTTCAATTGCGCTGGTAATAGCAGGATTTGAGGGGTTACGTGCCTCGAATAACTCGGTAACACGTGGAAGACCACCCGTAATATCCGCAGTACGACCCGCAGAACGAGGGATTTTCACCAATACTTGTCCTGCAATAATAGCAGAATTATTTGGAACAACAAGATGCGCACCTACGGGCAAGTTGAAAGAACGAATCAATTCGCCATCTAAATCTAAGATTTCTACTGAAGGAGAAAGCGTTTTATCGCGTGATTCAATTACAACACGCTCGCTATTTCCTGTCGTTTCATCTGTATCCGTTTGCAAGTTGATATTTTCCTTGATGTCCTTAAATAAAACTGTACCAATTACTTCAGAAAGAATAAGTGAGTTATAAGGATCCCAGCTACAAATTAAGTTAGCATTGGTAACTTGTTGTCCATGCGTTACAAACAAGGTTGAGCCATAAGGCACTTTGTTTGTGAACACAATGCGATTTTCAGCATCAATGATTCTTACCTTACCTGCACGAGAAATTACTACATTTTCTTCGTCTTTTTCTACCGTTCTTACATCTTCCAATTCAATGCGACCTGTGAATTTAGAGCGCAATTCATTTTCCGTTGTCAAACGTTGAGCGGTACCCCCTGTATGGAAGGTACGAAGCGTAAGCTGTGTACCAGGTTCCCCGATAGATTGTGCCGCAACGACACCTACCGCTTCCCCTTCTTGTACGATACGCCCTGATGCCAAATTACGTCCATAACATTTAGAACAAACGCCTTGCTTGCTTTCGCAAGTCAATACAGAACGAATTTCGATAGAATCAAACTTAAATTCATCAATTTGACGAGCGATAGACTCTGTAATTTCAGAGCTTGCTTCCAAAATGACATCCCCTGTATGTGGGTGAATAATATCTTCAAGGGTAACACGCCCTAACACGCGCTCGCCCAATTTTTCGATAACCTCATCATTTTGTCTGATAGGCGCGAGGGTAATTCCTCTCAAAGTACCACAATCGTATTCCGTAATGATTACGTCTTGTGCCACGTCAACCAAACGGCGAGTCAAGTAACCTGCATCGGCAGTTTTTAACGCTGTATCTGCAAGACCTTTACGCGCACCATGTGTAGAGATGAAATACTCCAATACCGAAAGACCTTCTTTGAAGTTCGCCAAAATCGGATTTTCGATGATTTCCCCAGCCGAACCTTTCAAGGTTTTTTGTGGTTTTGCCATCAATCCCCTCATACCACCCAACTGACGAATTTGCGTTTCAGAACCACGCGCGCCAGAGTGCATCATCATATAAACTACGTTAAAACCATCTTTGTCATGCTCCATTTGCTTAATAAGCGTAGAAGTTAGACGAGAGTTTACGTGTGTCCAAATGTCAATTACCTGGTTATAACGCTCAGTTTCAGTCAAAAGACCCATATCACGGTTCATTTCTACCTCTGCAATTCTCTCTTTTGCTTCCGCAATCAAGGAAACTTTTTCGGTAGGAATGATAACCTCGCTCAAAGAGAAGGTTAAGCCTGCTTTGAAAGCCTCTTGGAAACCTAAATCTTTCATGTCGTCCAAGAATTTCACCGTTTTTACCATTCCAGCACGGCGGAAAATATCCCCAATGATAGAACGTAAGGCTTTTTTAGACAACAAGGTATTTACGAAAGGAACTTCTTCGGGAACGATTTTATTCAAGATAACGCGTCCAACGGTAGTTTCTTGAATATAAGTAGCAGGTTGTCCCGTCTTATTATCAATCATTACCTTTCCAGTAACGTCATCTTTTTTCGGCAAACGAATTTTGATTTTTGCGTGTTTTGCCACTTTTCCTTCATTAAAGGCGATTTCCATGTCTTCTACATTTGCAAAAGTCATGTTTTCCCCTAATTGATTCGGGCGGAATTTGGTGAGGTAGTAAACCCCCAAAATCATGTCCTGAGAAGGAAGGGTAATCGGCGCACCACTCGCGGGGTGAAGGATGTTGTGGCTTGCAAGCATCAATACTAATGCCTCTAAACAAGCCTCATTGCTCA
>JBJXHA010000715.1:0-3345 GCA_046160275.1 Bacteroidia bacterium
GGATGCAAGTAATGTCTTGATTGAAAAAGTTCCTTTGCTGATTCGCCCCGCAACAAATGTTACATTGAAAAGAATTTATTGATTTTTAAATATAATTGCTTCGTATCAAAACTCATTGGTTCAAGTGCAAAACACTTGAACCAAATGAAGCAATTCCAATCAATTGGCTAAGAAGTATAGCCTCCCGTATAGCCGTTTTCTTCTGCCCAAGCATAAGATGTTTCCCCTACAATACCATCAGCTTGAATATTTCACCATTGTTGGAACGCTATTGTTGCCTCGTGTGTGCCTTGTCCAAAAACACCATCCACATCAATATCGTATTCCATTTCTACCAAATACGCTTGCCACGCTTTTACTTCTGAGCCTCTGCTTCCTATTTTAATCATAATCAAAAAAGTTTTATTGGTTTAAATAATTGTATCAAACAACAATATGACCGCCAATTATAAAATTTAGATAATAAAAAAAAAGGCATTTATTTAGGGAAATTTTCTGAAGATTAACCTAAAAAAAATGCCAAATTTATTAGAAATTCTCTTAGTCTTGCGACCAGAAGTTTCTGGTGCAAATATAGCTAAGTTAGCTGAAATTATCACCATTATTCTACGATTATCTGTTCCGGTTACGACCCGTGCCATTGGTCGTTTTGGCAACTTAGGACTACGCACAGTAGAGCGATTTTATGCCCAAGAGCCCTTGTGCTGGACTTTGATGCGGGTCTTGCTTTTTGCTGCTTACTTTTTCAATCCTACTGAGGTCTATATTTTGGTCTTAGATGAAACCACCGAAAAGAAATCAGGCAAATCTTCTTATGGTTTAGGTTCTTTTTATTCTTCCTTAGCAGGCAAAGCGATTTCTTCGGTCAGTTTTCTGGGGGCAAGTGTGGTGAATGTGAAAACTGAAAAATCTCATTTTTTGTCTTGCACCCAACTCATCAAGACTGATAAAACCGAAGAACTTAGGGATTCAGAAAGTAGTAAAGAAGCAATCAGTCCAGTTCCCAAAGGCAAAAGAGGCAGACCCAAAGGAAGTAAAAACAAGCCCTATCAAGAGCCTGAGAGCCTTTCTTTTCAGACCTTCAAAATCGCTGTGGATGACTTGATGGCTAAATTAGCCAAACACTGTGTAGTTTTGAAAATATCCTATCTCGTCTTAGACGGCTTCTATGGCAATCAGCATTATCTCAAATATGCACAGACAAAAGGACTCAAAATCATCTCAAAACTCAAGCACAATGCCGCACTCATCTTGCCTTATCAAGGCAGACAAAACAAAACCAAAGGCAGACCTAAGAAATATGATAAAAAATTAGACTATGCCAAAATACCCAAAGAGGCACTTCTTAGCTTGCCGGCAGACCACAAACTCAACAAACAGCACACCAAAGTTTGGGCTTTGCAAGTCTATGCCGATACTATGCGGGAACATCTTATTGAGGTGGTCATCATTCAAAAAATCAATCCTGTAAGCAAGAAAGTAAGCCAAGCTATCCTTTTTAGCAATGATATTACATTAGACCCGCTCTTGCTTATCAAGTATTATTCACTAAGATTTCAGATAGAGTTCGATTTTAGAGATGCCAAGCAATTTTTTGGACTTTCAGATTTCAAAAATTATAAAGAAAATCAACTCAGCAATGCGGTCAATATTGCTTTTACTTGTAAGTTAGTAGCACAGATATTATTAGAAAAGTACAAAAAACTACTCGGCAATGAAAAACTCTCTATCACAGACCTAAAAGCCATCAAAAAGGCTGAAATGTGCTATCATTACTTTTTAAATAGCTCAGAAAAACACCCTGACGAATTTTTAAATACTGAAATCTTTCTTAATTTTGTTAAATTACACGCTATCAATATTGAATAGTTTAAGTTTTGGCGGTCATATTGATAATTTGTCAAGTATATTGTTGTACCCCGCAATCGCGAGGCTCTGCCTCGTGATGCTTATTCAATGGAAACCTCCAGCCCGATTCTATTTGCCAAAAAAAACGCTATTTTAAATCTACAGCCAATCTTTCTATCTGCACACAATTCAGACAATCGGGCAGGATGCCCTTGAATAGCGATTACGAGGCAGAGCCTCGCAAAGCGGAGCTTTCACCAAATTTTGTAATTCAATCCAAAATTAAGCGAATATAATTTAGATTTATACTTATTGCTATCTACGATTGGTAAAGGATTTTCAAAAGATTTGAAAGTATTTTTTAAGTAATATTGATAGGATGCTTCAAGGCTTAAATTTTTATAAATCTTCATCTGAAATCCTCCGTTTAAAGCGGGTAAAAACTTGTAAAAAACCTCTTTTTGACTATCTTCTACATTTAAAATTTTTTCTAATTCGCGATTAGTCCCGTCCAAAATCACAAGATATGAATCATAAGTTCTTTTTGCATTCAACAAAAAGCCAAAGGAAATACCTCCAAAGAAATGTATCTTCCTATCCCAAATATGGTGATGATACAGCATTGGAATATTTAAGTACCATAATCTTGTATTCATTTTATCTTCACTTGTATCAAAATTATCAGGCAGGAAATAGTTTGTTGCATAAATGATGCTTTGATTTACATAAAAAAAGTTTGTTGTACCATAAATTGTACCTGTGAGATTAGAATATGAATCACGCAGATAAGATTGAGAAAAATGATACAAATTACTTTCCAATCCCATTGAAACCGAAGAATGATTAGATATTTGATACAATACTCTCAGTCCACCACTAAATCCAACAGATGCTTCACTTTTTTCTTGCAAAGAGAAAGCTCTAAATTGTGGGGCAAGATTAATTTCATTTAGACCCGGAATAAGCGGTTGCGGCGTTACCCCAACACCTATTTGCCTTTTACTATCAAGTAGTATTGATGAAAAATTTGCTTTTGAATACATTTCCACACTAAATTTTTGAGATTTGCAAACGGAAAAATTCAAAATCAAACAAATAACAAGGATAATTTTTTTCATAAAAAAAGAAATAATTTTTAGTAACTGAAATTACACAAAAATACTGAAAAATTTACCCTGCTATGCTTCCAAGCATAGCAGAACTTTTCTTTTGCTTCTCCAACGCAAAAGGCTGGTTGGAAATGAGCAAGTAAATAGTGCTAAGTTGGAAACTTAGCACAGTTGGTGGGATTACTTTTTATCACTTGGATAAATTTGTTTTTTCAAGTCCCAGTAAAATCCACCAAAAGCTGGGTAAATAGGTATAAATTTATGATTTTTATAATAAAGAGTATCATTAAAAAAAACTATGTCAAAATCCTTCACTTTAATTTTGTCAATGTAAAAATTATCTTCAATAGAATAAAAATTTGCATCAAAATATAATTCCCCTTTTACA
>JBJXHA010000716.1:0-4632 GCA_046160275.1 Bacteroidia bacterium
ATATGCTAAAAAAGCTTTTTTCTATACTAATATTTTTAATTTTTCTAACAAAAACATTCATTTTGGCTCAAAATTTAGTCAAGAATAGTGGATTTGAACAGCATTTGCCTTTGGACTGTCTAGGTTGTCATCAAGACAAACAGAACTTTAATGCTGTCTTGAAACATTGGCATCATTTCTCAAGTGCGCCAACGATTTGTGATTGTCAATATAAGAAAAATGCAGACGAAGAATTGAAAAAAAAGTTATTTTGTCCAATGGATAAAATCAAGCCTTATCAAGGTTGTAATATGATAGAGTTGCATTTTGCGAAAGGTTGTAGCAATTGGAAAATGGAAAAAACGGGTTGTGCTGACCAGTTGGCAACAAAGTTAGAAACGCCTTTGCAAATTGGTTCCGTTTATGAAATTTCTTTTTGGCTTTTTATCCCGAAATCGTCTGAAAAGCATATTATGAAACAAATAGGCATCATGCTTTACCCTAATTTAATTTCAAACCCCTATCACTATATTTTGGAAGGCACTCAATTTCATATTGATACGGTTATTTATGATAAATGGTATCAGGTAAAATGGTTTGTTAGACCAACTTGCAATCTTAGTTGCCTTGCCATTAGTATTTTTAAAACAAAAAATATTTCTCTTTTTGAACAAGGGTATGTAAGTGATAACGTGGCTTTAAACAATTATTATGTAGATGAAGTAGCTATTACTAAATTACCTGATGATGCTGTTGTCGAAAAAACGATAACCCCTTTCTGCAAGTTTGAACAAAATGAAGATTTTAAACTCGAAATTGAAGGTGTAACCTGCTTTTTCAACACGAATGATAGTACGATTTTAGAAAAAGATTTTGCTCAATTAGATAGTTTTGCCAACCGAGTAAAGCAAAATCCAAACCTTGTATTTATTATTCAAGGACATACGGATAGCGTTGGCACGAATCATTTAACCCTTTCTCAAGCTCGAATCAATAGTGTTTTGGATTATTTAGAAAAAAAGCATCAAATCGCTAAAAATCGCTTCGTTAGCTTTGCTGAGGGTACAAAATATAAGGCAGAAAGCAACCAAACGGAACTTGGCAGAGCTAAAAATCGGCGTGTTCAGATACATTCCTTAGATGCGGAATTGAAAGATGTGTTGTATAGAAAATTACTTTTATTGCTTTCCGAAAAGAAAACTGACGAAGCAGCCAAAACACTAATGCTTTGGTATCGTTTGGCGGCGCAAAAGCAATATATTTTAGCTCTTTTTGACCCGCGTCTCGCACCTTTGCACAAGTTGCCAGATTGGAAATTCTTAAAGAAAGAAATTGAAAAAAGTTATCATGTTTTTCCTAATAAAAAACTAGCTTATGCTTTGGATTCACTTTGGGCAAAAGACCAGCAACCAAGAGAATTGCATAAATGGATCGAGAACCTGAGTGCTTATTTTCCAGCAGTAGATAGTGCGGGGCATTTTATGGAGGTGCATCTTGAAGGAGAATTTTGGACAGAAGTACAAATACAAAAAGCAGATAGGATCAATTATATCAAACTTATAAAACTCGTTGGAAAAACTAATTTTCCAAAAGAAAGCGATATTGGAAAACTGCAACAACAAGCTGTTTTTTTACCTATTATCCATCATAAAAATATTGCCATAATGCAATCTTATCTTCCGTTGATAGAGGAAAGATGTAAAAACGGCGAAGCGGATTGGATATATTATGCGCTTTTATTCGATAAAATTAAGGTAAAGCAAGGGCTGTTACAGCTTTACGGTACACAATTCAAAGATGAGAATTTTAAAAAACTTCTTCCAAATGAAGGTATGCAGAAAGTCAATGAAGCGCGGACCAAAATTGGCTTAGTTCCATTAGCTACTCATTTGTTTTAATTACACAATGTTAGAGTAAAAAATACCAATTTACCAAACAGAATGAGTGAAATATCGTAGAATGATGATATGAATTTAATAGACACACATACGCATCTTTATTTGAATCAATTTGAGGAAGACCGCGCGGAAATGATACAGCGTGCTCAGGCAGCTGGAGTAGAGCGTTTTTATTTGCCAGGCATTGATAGCGAGCATGTTGAAAGTATGTTGGCATTAGAGCGAGATTATCTAAATATTTGTTTTGCGATGCCAGGACTTCATCCTTGTTCGGTTGGCGAAAACGTCGAAGAAGAATTAGCTTTGGTGAAAAAAATGTTGGACGAGGCTCGTATTTGGAGCGCAGTAGGCGAAATTGGCTTGGATTTGTATTGGGACAAAACCTTTTTTGAGCAACAAAAAATGGCGTTTCGACAACAAATTCAATGGGCAAAGGATTATGAACTGCCGATTGTGATTCACTCGCGTGATGCAACCGATGAATGTATTGAAATTGTAGCAGAAGAAAAAGATGAACGTTTGAAAGGCGTTTTCCATTGTTTTGGCGGAAGCCTCGAACAAGCAAAACGGATCATGGAATTAGATTTTTTGATGGGCATCGGTGGTGTTTTGACGTTCAAAAAAGAAGGCTTAGATGTGGTTTGCGCCGATATTCCTTTGGAGTTTTTGGTTTTGGAAACGGATGCACCTTATCTTGCGCCCGTTCCTTTTCGCGGCAAGCGAAATGAAAGTAGTTATTTGCGACTTGTGGCTGAAAAATTAGCAGAAGTCAAAGGCGTTTCGTTAGATGAAATCGCTACAGTAACTTCTGCTAATGCAATGAAAATGTTTAAGTTATAAGGGTGCATAACAAATTTGCAGAAAATTTTCGATAGTATTATCTTTTTGAATATTTTACTCTCGTAAATCGTGAATCGTGAGATTACGCGAGTTACTCACGGCTGACGATTTCTCACGATTCTCACGAAAAAAGCCTACACTTTGTATTTTTCGATTAATATTGTGAATTTGTTACACACCCAGTTATGATTAGTTGAGTAAACCAATTTTCTTAACTAAATCCGCTGTAGTGCAAGGCTCAAATGCTAAATTATATACATCCATTTTACCAACTTCTGTATCTAATTTTGCAAAATGAGCTTTGCCATTTTTCATCTTAATTGCCACGATACTCACTGCGCTATTTTTAGGCACTGCTTGACTTCTGTAAAAATCCTCATAAGCATTAAAACTCATGATACTTTTCGTGTCTTTGAACAAAATATAGCATTTTATATCGTCTTGTTCCTTGACTTTAACAATCGTTTTTTGAGCTTCAGGAATATTATAAAAACGGTCGCAATTAATCCAGTTCAGTTGCGTAGTGCTTAACACATAGCTACTCATTTCGTCACTAGTCGCATTGCCATTTTCAAGTCTTTTCGCAAGTAACGCTTTATATTGATTTCCTCGCTGTTCTGCTAAATTATCCATCGCCATTTCTAGTTTTGAAAGTCGAGCAAAATCATTAACTTTGCTAATCACCAACGAACCGAAAGAAGAATAATCAGCATATTCTCCACAGCGTTTATTGGTTTTCATATTTGGCTTTGCATCAGATTGCATACTATAATTATAAATATCATAAAGATTGAGCGAATCGGCAGCTCTTCCGAAAGCTTTTTCGATAATCATTGCGCCAACGGAATATCCTTTATTGCCGAGCGTGGTCGTTGGCATTTTTTCGTAAAGACTATACACATCCAAACGTGTTTTATCGCTAATTTTTCCTTTTACTAAACGCGTTTTAGCAGCCAAAATCAATTTACTAGCTTCAAAATCGCTCATTGCTTGCACATAATTGATTACGATTTGTTTGCGCTGTTTAAATTCAACATCATAAGTTGCTTTTGCTTGTAAATACTTAGGCCATTAGATTTTTTCAAATACAGCTTTATAGTTTTCATAACGAGCCAAATTCTTTTCGTAATTTTGTATCAATAATTGATATTGTCGCTTTTGCGCTTCGTTTTTTTCTTCTTGTTTTTCCCAGTTTTTACGCTCCTTACGCGTCATTTCGGCAATTGGTTTGGAAGGCATAGCGTATTTTGACTCCGAAGGTTTTCGAGGTTTCGTAGGCGAGTGCGGCTTTACGGGTTCATTCGGCAAAGGACCAAACTCTGGCATTTTTGGTTGAGTCGGCAACGTCCAAGCCACCAAATCCAACATACTTTTATCCAAATCGTAGTAAGCAGTAACTTTTTTTAAGGCTTTTCTTTTTACACGTTGCCCTTTTCTCGGAATCCAATTGATATTTCCGTTCGCATCGGTAACGCTGTTAAACAACTGCATATCCTCTTTGAATTTCTTAGTCGGCATCGTAATATCAATGCTTTTATCCTTTTTGAGTTGTAGGTTTTTTCCTTCCGAACTCGCTGAAATCTTAATCATTCCACCCGTTTCAAGCATATTTCCGTTGCTCGTTGTGCTTAGATTGAACAAAACCATATCGGCATAATTATAGGCTTCGACAAAACTAAGTAAAATACCTTTTTGCGGTTCGCTACCATCTTCAAAACAAAATGAGTTAGCAGGAATTTCGATAGTAGTGCCTTGCGCCAAATCTAAGGTATTCGGCTCAAAAGGATTAACGACGAACTGTTCTTGTGCCAATTCTTCTTGTTTTTTAACGATTTCATCAAAAGAACTGTAATTGGTCAATGTAGCATTAATTTCTACTCTCCGAGTTTGCGCTTTCCCATCTTCCACTTCATTT
>JBJXHA010000717.1:0-10411 GCA_046160275.1 Bacteroidia bacterium
ATGGCGCGACTTTACGGGTTGTCCATGAGCAACTTGCGCAATATGCCGCAACGACAGGCACCGTTGACATTGGCTTTTTGTATCGCACAGATTATAAGGATTTGAGTTTTGCTGTAAATGTGCAGAACTTTGGCTTAAACTCTTCATTAAAAGGGAACTGGCAAGTGGATTCTACCTTTAATCCGCGCCCGCAAAACATAGACAATTATCCCACACCTACTGTTTTTCAATTAGGGGTTTCTATTATTCCCTACAAAACAGATAATCAATCCCTTACGCTTGCCTTGCAATTAAATCACCCTAACGATAATGCCGAAAACATTCGTTTGGGCGCGGAATATGAATATCGCAAATTGTTATATGCTCGTTTGGGCTACAAAATTAACGTAAAAGACTCCCCCTATCCCACCGCAGGCATGGGCTTACGTATGCGTGTAGGTCGCCACCCCCTTCGCCTAGATTATGGTATTGAACCGTATCGCGGCTTAGGCATTATGCATAGAATTGGTTTGTGTTGGGAGTTGAATAAGGAGGAGAGGAATTAGGTAATAAATAGATAAGTTATGTAAAAAGTTTGGAACGCTTAGAAGCGTTCCAAACTTTTTACATAACCCGTTTTAACAAATACTTTTAAATTAACCTATCACCAACACGCAATCATCTTGCGCCAGCATAACTCCTTCTTTTAAAACTACTTGCGAAATCGTTGTGGCTTGGTTTGCGGTAATGGTAGTTTCCATCTTCATGGCTTCTACTACAAACAAAGCTTGGTTTTTGGCAACTTTATCGCCTTCTTTTACCAGCATTTTGGCAAGTTTTCCCTGCAAAGGTGCGCCTATTTCATTAGGGTTTTGCGCTTTGCGATGGGCTTCTTTTGTCACTTTAATGGATCTATCTTTGACATGAACTGCCCGTGTTTGCCCATTAATTTTGAAAAACACATCGCGCTCGCCATCTTCGTTGGCTTCTGTCATATACATATAACGAATGAGCAGGCGTTTTCCCTTCACAATTTCCACCAAAATCTCCTCATTGGGCTTCATTTGATAGAAAAAAGGCTGGGTCGGCAATTTCGACATATCCCCAAATTCCTTTTTGAAGGCATAATATTCTTCAAATACTTTAGGATACATTTTATAAGAAAGGAAATCCAAGAAAGTACAATCCTTATCAAATTGTTGTTGGAAATCTTGGAAAGCTTTGTCAAAATCAATTGGTGCAAGGTGTTCGTTTGGGCGATTGGTGTAAGGCGTTTCATTTTTTAAAATGAGTTGTTGTAGTTTTGGCGGAAAACCGCCTTCTGGCTGCCCTAAATCACCGCGAAATAATTGCTTGACAGATTCAGGAAACGCTAAATTTTCGCCTTTTGCATAGACCTCTTCTTCGGTTAATTGATTGGAAGTCATAAACAAAGCCATATCTCCCACTACTTTAGAAGAAGGCGTTACTTTCACAATGTCGCCAAACATTTTATTTACAACCGCATAATTTTCCTTAATCGTTTCAAATTTTTCTTCCAAACCCAAAGAACGCGCTTGTGGAAGCAAATTAGAATATTGTCCGCCCGGAATTTCATGGTCATAGACTTCGGCAGTTCCTGCCTTCAATTCAGATTCAAAAGGATAATAATATTCTCTGACAACTTCCCAATAATTTGAAAATTGATTTAGGCTTTTTAAGTTGATGTTTGCACCGCGTTCATGCCCATTCATTGCCGCAACCATCGAGTTGAAATTGGGTTGAGAAGTCAAACCTGAAACTGAAGCCAAAGCCACATCAATAATATCCACGCCCGCCTCCATTGCTTTTAGATACATGGCAGACTGCATTCCCGAAGTGTCGTGGGTGTGTAAATGAATGGGGAGATCAACTTTTTCTTTCAAGGCACTCACTAATTTTGCTGCTGTATAAGGTTTGAGCAAGCCAGCCATGTCCTTAATTGCCAAAATATGCGCCCCTTCATCTTCTAGCCTTTGCGCAAGGTCGAGATAATATTGTAAGTTATATTTTCCGTTTGGATTTTGAAGGAAATCACCTGTGTAACAAATGCAAGCCTCCGCAATTCCGCCTGTGTAATCTCTTACTGCTTTGATGCTTGTTTTCATGCCTTCCAGCCAATTTAAGGAATCAAAAATGCGGAAAATATCCATGCCATTTTCCCAAGATTTTTCGATAAATTTAATCACCAAATTGTCAGGATAAGCAGCATAACCCACTGCATTTGAGCCTCTTATCAGCATTTGAAATAAGGTGTTAGGAATCGCTTTGCGTAATTGTTGCAACCTTTCCCAAGGACATTCATGCAAAAAACGCAAGGACACATCGAAAGTTGCACCACCCCATACTTCCATCGAAAAAACGTCATTTCCGTGCAATTTGGCAAAACTTTCGGCAACTTGCAGCATATCATAGGTGCGCACACGCGTTGCCAACAAAGATTGATGTGCATCTCTAAAAGTAGTGTCGGTATAAAGCAGTTTTTTCTCCGCTTTCACATATTCGATGAGTTTGTCCCGTCCTTCGTTTTCAAGAATATTCTTTGTTCCATAAGGAAATTCCGTGATTAATTTGGTATTGGGTACATTCGCTTTTCGAAACAAAGCGTTTTTACTTTTATCTATTTGCTTTACATCGGGGTTTCCATTTACTTGAACATCAGCGAGAAAACGCAAAAGTTTTGTCCCTCTGTCCAAGCCTGTACGCGTTTGTAAGATTTCGGGGTGTTGTGAAATGAAGCCCACAGTTGCCTCTCCATTGTAAAAGGTCTCATTTCCCATTACGTTAATGAGGAAAGGAATATTTGTTTTTACGCCCCTGATTCTGAACTCTTTGAGGGTTCTTGCCATGCGTTGCGCCGCACTTTTGAGCGTTCTTCCTCTTGCCGAAACTTTTACCAGCATAGAATCGAAAAAGGGAGAAATGCGCACCCCTGCATACGAACTACCTTCATCTAAGCGAATCCCAAAACCGCCCGCATTTCGATAAGCGATGATTTGCCCATAATCGGGTTTAAAATCATTGGAAGGGTCTTCTGTGGTAATACGACATTGAATCGCAAAGCCTTTGCACTGCACATCATTTTGCGAAGTTATCAAAATTTGGCGATGTGTGAGTGGATGACCTGCTGCAATTAAAATTTGTGAGCGCACGATGTCAATGCCTGTTACTTCTTCAGTAATGGTATGCTCAACTTGAATCCTTGGATTTACTTCGATAAAATAGACTTGTCCATTTTCCACCAAAAATTCTACCGTTCCCGCATTGTTATACTTTACATAATTGGCGATGCGTAAGGCATAATCATATAATTCTTGGCGCAACTCCTCCTTCAAAATCGAGGGCGCAATCTCTACCACTTTTTGAAAACGGCGTTGCACCGAGCAATCCCTTTCGTATAAATGAACGATGTTTCCTTCATTATCCCCCAAAATTTGCACTTCCAAATGTTTGGGGTCGGCTAAATACTTTTCTAAAAAAACAGTATCATCTCCAAAAGCATTTTTTGCCTCATTTTTTGCCTCAAAAAATGCCTTAGCGAGTTCTTCCTCCGTCTTTACTACCCTCATGCCTCTTCCTCCTCCACCTGCCGCAGCTTTCATCATCACAGGATAGCCAATTCGCTCTGCTTCTGTTACGGCATCGCTCAATTTTTCGAGGCGAATTTGACTGTCGGGAATCATGGGGACATTTACGGCTTGCGCTACCTTTTTTGCAGCAACTTTATCCCCTAATTGAGCCATGACTTCGGGGCGAGGTCCCACAAAAACAATTCCTACTGCCGCACATCGCCTTGCAAATTCTACATTTTCAGACAAAAAACCATAACCAGGATGAATTGCGTCTATTCCATTTTCGAGTGCTACACGCAAAATTTCATCAATGTCCAAATAAGGCTTTAACGCATCTTGATCGCTGCCAATGCTATACGATTCATCTGCTTTGTAGCGATGCAGCGAATACCTGTCTTCGTAGGTATAAATGGCTACGGTAGTAATTCCCAGTTCAGAGGCAGCCCGTAAAATACGAATAGCGATTTCGCCTCGATTGGCAACTAGTAGTTTTTTGATGGTAGTGTGGGGCATAAGCGAAAAATTTTTGCGAAATTACGCCAATTAGCACAATTTCGCAAAAAAATATCTTATCTTGTAATTATTTCATTGAATATTGGCTTCCTTGCACTTTTTTGTCTGCCAACCATTCGCCTTCTACCTTTTCACCATCTATATAAGTATAAACACCTTTGCCTTGTTTTTTGCCCATTATCCACTCGCCTTCATAACTACTTCCATCGTTGTAGATCATCAACCCTTTTCCATGAAATTCATTTGCTTTGAATGTCCCTGTGTAAGATTGTCCATTTTTAAAGGTAAATTCGCCTTCGCCTTGCATCATATTTTGCACCCATTCGCCATTATATACATTCCCTGAAGCAAAAACAAACAAGCCTTTTCCTTGCTTTTTATTTTCAACCCATTGCCCCTCATACACCTCACCTCTTACAGTTGTTAGTTTGCCTTGTCCATGTTTTTTATTGTCTTTCAATTCGCCTTCATAAGTTTCTTGAGTTGTTTCAATTTTTCCTTTTCCGTTTAACATGGCATTTACCCAAGTTCCGCTATAAATATTTCCATTGCTGCGGGTAAGCGTTCCCTTGCCATTTTGTTTGTCGTTTTCAAATTCACCTTCATACACATCGCCATTTGCCCAAGTCAATTTTCCTTTTCCTTGAAATTTTCCTGCTTGAAAATTGCCTTCATATACCAAACCCGAAGTTTGGCGAAGCGTACCTTTGCCATGATATAATTCCTCTTTCCACTCTCCCATATATTCATCGCCATTTGCACTTGTATATTTGCCAAAGCCATGACGCATTTTATTTTTAAATTGACCTTCGTATTTGTCGCCATTTTGAAGTTGCACAACGCCTTTGCCATTTTTGCAATCGCCTGCCACACATTGCGCTTGAAGAGAAATAGTTGTAAAAGCCAAAAGCAAGCAAAAAATAGAAGAAATGCTAACGTAGTTCATGGGATTAAAAATTAGAAATGAATGAATATTTGTAGTTGATGTAGGTTTTTAAAAAAAGGTAACTGGTTGATTGAAAAAAAAATTTCTATCTAGCTTAAAGTATTTCCCTATCTTTGTGGCGAAGTAGCGAAGTAGCTATTTTCTAGCATTTCAGGTTATGTATCAAGTCAGGTTTAAAAACGAAGGCAGTCCTTTTTATAATGCCTTAAAAAAGGAAGTTGATGCTTACTTTCAGTCCCACAATCTTAGTAAAGTAGGAAATTGGCAACTCTACACGAAGGGAATTATCGTGATGAGTTTGGCGATTTACTTGTATGTTCACTTATTTTTCTTCACGCCTGTTTGGTGGGTAGCCTTGCCAATGGCTGCTTTTTTTGGTGTGGTTTTGTCATTAATAGGCATGAACATTATGCACGATGGTTCTCATGGAAGTTATACTAATAAAAAATGGTTAAACGAACTTGCAGGACATACTTTTAATGTATTGGGTAGTACTGCGCATTTTTGGAAATTAAAGCATAATGTCGCGCATCATACTTATACCAACATTGCTTCCGTAGATGATGACATTGAATCTTCTTTTTTGTTGCGTTTTTGCCCATCTTTCCCTAAAAGTTGGTTACATCCTTATCAACATTACTACGCGCCTTTTTTATATAGTTTGGCTTTGATAAATTGGGTGTGGGCTACGGATTTTAGACAATATTTTACACAAAAAGTAGGGAACTTGCCTTTTTCGATGAAAACCAAAGATCATCTTATTTTTTGGTTGAGTAAATTGGCACATATTGCGGTGTTTTTTGTGATTCCCTTTTTGAATGTACCTTTTTTAATGTGTTTGGCGATTTGTTTGACTATCTTTACTGTGGCAGGTTTGACAATTTCTTTTGTGTTTTTATTGGCACATTTGGTTGAAATTACCGAAATTGAGAACGCTCCTACGGGAAATATGAAAATTGAGCGTGAATGGGCAGCACATCAAGTCGCAACAACTGCCGATTTTGCCACTAAAAATAAAGTATTATCTTGGTTGTTAGGTGGATTAAATTTTCAAGTGGTGCATCATCTTTTTCCCAACATAAGCCACGTACATTATCCTGCCATTCAGCCGATTATAGAAAAAGTATGCAAAGATTTTAACATCGAATATCGTTCTTTTCCTTCTATGCGAGCGGCTATTTTTTCGCATTTGCGTTTTATGAAACAAATGGGCGCGATGCCATAATTTATAAGACATTAATTTTTAGGGTTCGCAACTTTTTAGAAAGTTGCGAACCCTAAAAAACTAATTATCAAGCACATAAAAATATATTACAAACAAAAACAGTTTCTTCCTCCATAAATTATTTGAAATATTGCTTAAAAATACGTCTATTTGCACACTTATTTTTTTATTAACAATTTCTTAACGTTGCAATCTCATGATTATAGAGGATTTAATTAATTTATTATCGCGTTTTTTGGTAAATATCGTCATGTGTTTTGTTACAGTACGATATATTTATAGTGTTACAAGTAAAAATCGAGAATTTATGTTCGCGCTTTATGCTTTTAACATTGTTATTTTTGCCTTATGTTGTTTATTAAATGATGTAAAATTAGAATTAGGTTCGGGTTTCGGCTTATTTGCTTTGTTTGGCTTACTGAATTATCGTACAGAGGTAATGAAAACTAAGGATATGACTTATCTATTAGTTGTAATTGCTTATGGTTTTATCAATGGATTGTATAGCGACTGGGCTGACGCAAGTAAAGCGCAAAGCCATTTTGTGGAGATTTTGGTATTGAACCTCTTAATTGTGGGAACAATCTATATTTTGGAAAGACAATTACTTCATAATTTCCAAACAAGTGCGCGCTTGCGTTATGAAAAAATTGAACTAATTAAACCAGAAAGAAGAAGTGAATTATTAGCAGATTTGTGTGAGCGTACAGGCTTAGAAATCTCTGATTTTTCTATTGAGGACATCAATTATTTGAATGACACTGTGTTAATTACGATTTATTACCGAGAAAGAGTAAATGCGTAAACTTATATATAAGACAAGCGGATAAATAAAAAGTTCGGAACTCATAAAAAGTTCCGAACTTTTTTTATAAAAAATGCCTACTACTGACAATCTTTTACCGCTTTATTCACTTCAAAATCAATGGCTTGGTAGTTTTGCGCATTTTCCACACCCAAAAACACAAAAGGGTAAACCACCATTTCTGCCGACATACACCCTTTCCCTGGCTTTGTGTGGGTAATACTCACCTTCAACTTTTTCTCCACCACATTCACAGATTGAATTTCCATGCCATAGCCTGCATTTGCGCCCATACCCGCATAACAAGCCAAAACATATTGCTTTGTAAAATCCAATTCAGGACAAGCAGGTGCAGGCATTTGACGACCATAAGCCTCCTTCCAAGCCTTTTCCCATGCTGCTTCTGTTTTAATCACAATTTGTTGGGCTGTTTCCACACCCGAATTGTTTCCTTTTGCGATTTCTTTCCAAATTGCTTTCTCCATTTTTGATATGTTAATAGGTTGGTTTACAGGTGCTTCTGCTTGTGAAGGTTTTGCTGGTTTGGCAGCTTCCTTTTTAGGTTTACAGGCAAAGACAAGCCCCGCAATAGATAAGAAAAGAAGAATGTGTTTCATTTGAAGAATGATTTACTGTGAAAAAATAACAATAACCAAGCGATAATCCAAACCGTTCCGCCTAGTGGCGTGATAGGTCCAATAATACTGCCCGAAATGCCCGTGATTTCGCGTGTGCTTAACAAATACAATGACCCCGAAAAGCAGAAAATGCCTGTCAAAAATAAATAGGCGGCTTGTTCCACGCGCTTATGTGCTTGCGTTGCTTGGGGGAAAGTGTGTATGAGAAAAAAACAAATCCACAAAGCAAAGGTATGAAATATTTGATAATGAACCGCTTTTTCCCACATCAAACGATGCGGTTCAGACAATATATTTTTTAAGGTATGCGCCCCAATTGCGCCTAATGCCACACTTATTGCACCACTCATTGCTGCGGCTTTTATTATCCATTTTGCCATCGTATGCTTGTTATTTTTCTTAACAACCACAAATTGACGGTAGAGGTTTATTTTCGCTTGCTTGAAAAAATATTTCTCACACTTTTTATCCCCAATTTTATCACAGCTATTCAAAAAAATAACACGTTTGTTTGAATTTTTCGCTTTCTAGCTCAACCTAAAAGTGACTTTTTCTGTATAAATCCATGTAAGCAATTTATAAAACAAAAACATTTCACCTTGATAATCAGCAAATTAAAATAAATACAAAACCGATCCTTTTTTACAAATTCAAATCTTCATATCAGTACAAACAGATTTCCTTTTTTTGACCATTATCCTTATTTATTGCAATCCCAATTTACCTTGTTTTACCCAAAACTCTGTCATTTCACCCAAATAAAAGGTAGCACGACTATCTAATATTTTGGAAATTAACATTAGCATCTATTGTTTAGGCGTTTCTTTTGAGAGTCATTCTTGGATAAGAATGACTTTTTTGTTTTTGTATGAAAAATTCTCCCTAACTTTGCGTAGAAAAATGAATAGATACGAAGAAGGTTATTTCCCATGAAAAAATTATTACTTATTCTAGTTCCCCTTGCCATTATCTGGTATTTATATAACCAATATGTTCGTTATCGCCGTTTTCATCCGCCATCTGCGTATGATTATGCGGTAAATGACAGTATAGATGCACACTATTTTGATGCGGCAAAAGTATTGCAGTATTACCAAACAGCGCAAGAGGTGGGCAGCATTGCTAGAAATGCGTGGTTTGAACATTTTATAGATGTGCGCCTTCAATCCTCCACAGACGCGGAGGCAAAACCATACATTTTACGTTATCAACAAGCAATAGCAACCGCTAAAATGCTCGAAAAACAGTTGATTTTATCGGCAAAATGGAAAAAAATGGGCTTGAAAAATGAGGACATTCGTTTGCTTGAAACAAGTGGCACTTCGATTGAAAACATGGCGAGTGTTTTATTGAAAGGAACTGTATTGAAGCGAGATGATATTGGGACGTTGGTGTATAAAGCACAAGATTTGCTGAAGAAAAAAGGCTATGATTTGCCTGTTGATGGCTATTTTGAGCAAAAAACAGAGGCGGCAGTAAGGGCGTTTCAAGCGCAACAAAAACTCTATGTAACAGGAAAAATAGACGATTTAACACTTTCTATTTTACTTAAATAACGAGATTTCTCAAATATTTTTATATTTGCAACCATTATATAAAGAGATTCACTGCCATTGTGAGGGGCTTTAGCTTTCCAGCAATTTAGGCAACTATTACTAGTTAATCATTTATCATTAGAAAATATGCCAGATTCAAACAATCCAAATCCAGATGTCCTTTCAAACATGAGTGGTAAATTAGATACAATTCGTGATATTTTATTCGGACAACAAGTAGAGCAATATGATTCGCAATTTCAACAAGTTCAGGCGTTAATGAAAAAAACAACGAGAAGAACTTGATGATAAAATGCTGATGTTACATGGTCAACTTGTAGATACACTCAATTCGCTCAACCGTGATTTGACACAATTAATTGAGCAAAATCGTAAATATACCCAACAACAACTCGACCGCGTGGATTACGAAAAAACGAACCGCAAAGATTTGGGTAAATTGTTGTTGTCGTTAGGGGAGTTGTTAATTCAAGATGAAAGGTTGGTAAATTCGCCACCTCCGCCGCCTGCGCAGTTGCCAAAATCTGATTTGCCTAGCGAAACGCATATTGACGACAATCATTCCTAGTATTTTTCTTTCCGTATTTCAAGACCTTTCTGCTATTAAAAACGAAAAGGTCTTGAAATACATTTATTCCTAAGTACTTGGTAAGAATGACTACACCGTAAAGAAAAATTTCTACTGTTTTTGCGGGCTGGTCATGCTGTAAGCATCTTATCAAACCCAGCTTGAACACAATGAGTGATAAGATGCTTACAGCATGACAACTAGGGCGAAATGCAATAAAACTTAATTTACAGTGTAATGAGTTTATGTTGATATTTTCACACAAAATATTGACATAAAATAAATTAACACAATTTTCCATTCTCAATTATCCATTACTGATACCTCCATGAAATTAATTCACATTTCTGTGCTTGCTGTACTGATGGCTGGTTTACTTGCTTGTGGCGATAACCCCTCTCCAGATAATGGCAATAAAACTGTAGAAACACCGCCAACTGAGCCAACAAAGCCAGCTGTTCAAAAACTTTCGCCTGAATTTAATGCAGATTCGGCATACACTTATATCGAAAAGCAACTTTCCTTTGGGCATCGTATTCCGAATCAACCTGCACATAAAAAATGCGCAGCATGGATGGTTGAGAAATTTAA
>JBJXHA010000718.1:0-3781 GCA_046160275.1 Bacteroidia bacterium
CTGCCCTTTTCGGACAGCCTCTTTTTAGTTTATTATAATTACCAATAAGTAATGGATAATTAACAATTGATAATGGAAAATGGTTTCAAACTACTCATTATCAATATTTTGAGTGAAAATATTAACATAAAGTAATTCTTACCAAGTACGTATTTGAATTATCTTACTTTGATAAACTCAATTTCTACCCTACGTTTAGAAGGATCAGCAGCTCCACGTTTATTTTCGGAGCCATGAAATTGGCAAATGATTTGATAATTTTTTGCTGAACGTGCCAACAAACCGTTACGAACCATGTCCACACGCTCTTGAGAAAGCATCAAATTTTTCACAGGGTCGCCAGAAGGGTCAGCATAACCATTCAACATTACCCCTAAATTTGGATACTTCGCCAAAATTCCCGCTACTGTAGCCAATTTTTTCGCACTTTCATCATCTAAATCAGAAGAAGCCGTAGGGAAAAACAATACCACAGATTGCATATTGTTCAAGAAGCTAGAAGTGTTATCTTTTTCTTCTGCATTGTTCACTTTTGCATCAGCATTGTTCAATTTCTTCTCGATTTGTGCGGTACGCGCTTCCAAACCATTCAAAGACTCATTCAATTTTTGTAATTGTTTATACACATCCTTGATAATGTCATCATCCATTGCCTTATTTGTGCCCGTTCCGCCATCTAATGTCGTATAATTCATGGCGCGCTGAGGTCCTTTAGAAGTTGTTCCTCCCATTGCAATTGCCTCGCTACGAGAAAGCGTATCTATGCGCATCACAATCATGGTGTCTTTTTTACCTAAAGTATTGGTAAACACCACTTTTTCTTCACGCTCTCTATACACAAAATCTTTTTTCTTGTTTGCGGTAGCAAAGGGATCAAGTTTCAAAGAATCGGGAGGAGTAAGAATGGTTTTAGGTTTTACGGGTACTGGCGCAGGTTTTTTTGCTGTAGCCACCGCAGAAGCCGTATCAATTTTTACTATAGGTCCTAGTTCCTCTCTGTATTTCCCACCAAAATGATAATTGATAGTCAAACTTGTGTTGATTACCTTATCCTTTTTATTATTAGGATTTCCACGATATTGCTCTTTCAAAGGAATTGAACCGTTTACATAATTTGGATTAGGTAAAGCTACATACTCTGTTACTTCTTGGTCGTAACTGGTAGCGTATGTTCCACCTACCCCATCTAAGTTATCAGTAAACATAAACATCATAGAACTTGCAATGTGCGCGCTCCAATTGTCAGAAAAACGAAAACCTAAACCCACACCAACAGGCAAAGTGATTGCTGTATTGGGTTCAATGGTGTTTTCTGTTTTTAAGCTCGTAACTTCCGTTTCAAAAATACCATCTTGCTTTTTGATATTAGCAGGAATAGAAGAACCTTCTGGCAAATCACGAATCGTACCATCAGACCAATAATAATAACGATTGTAATTGTTTTTATCACCAAAAAATTGATCTACAAACACTTGAAAACGAGTAATCCCTGCACCTGCGAATAAGAAGGGATAAACGGTTGCCGTTTCGCTCAACAAATAGCCATTGTTTGCATAATAATACAAAGAAGCAAAACCGCTTGTAATTTTCGTTTTGAAATTTAGAGAGCGGCTAAAATTTGGATTATCTTGCAATAGTTTACCACCTGCACTCAGACGGTCATTGGCAGTAATATTTCCTTTGGTTAACGAGGCGTTTAAGGCAAGCCCTTTCGAAAATCGGCGTTCAATTCCAAAATGTAGGTTGGGAGTCATTCTTCCTGCGGGAAATTTATAGGCCACATCGCCTAAATAAAGAAGGGTTCCACTACCTACTTGAATAGTCCAACGGTTGGCTGGAGTGATAGGCGAAGAGGTTTGAGCTTGTACATCTGCAAATATACCTGCAATGACAAGGCTTAGACCAACAAGCATCTGTTTCATCATAAAAAGTAAGAACAACATATATTCGATTAATAATTATCTTCGTAAATCGTAGGATAAAAAAAAATAGCAGAAAATGCGCATAAATACTTTACACCATTCAAACCTTTTGCCTTAAAATTGGCTTATTGTTTGCATTGTATCGCATTTTTTGTTGCGAATTCTTTTTCTTAATAATATTTTCAGGTATTAAGGTAAATTGTCAGTCATACAATTCACGTTACTATGTTAAACGTTCAAACCTTATACCAAACCCCAAATCTATGTAAGATTTTAAATCATATTCAATGATTGTGCAAAGTTTTTACTTTTTCCTGAGAGATACAAGTCTAAGTAAGATTATTACACAAAAAGTACGAAACTAAGGAATATATTTTTAGGTGTAAATTCTAAGTCTAAAAATATTTAAATTATTTTGTGAAAAAAATATACGTATTCACATCAATTACGCAAAGGTAGATATTTCTTCTGTAAAAGTCAAGTGCTTATAGGAATATTTTTCTTGTATTTTCAAAATAAGTAATTCTAAATGAAGAAAATAAGTTAAGGGATTATTAGTAAATAATACACTACAATATGCAAATTATTCAATATGCAGAGAAAATTCTGCAAACGCAAGAAGAGATAAAACACCCAGGCGCACAAATGCTAAATCAGGGTTTAAAAGAGGGGCATATTAGAGAAGTAGCTGCCATGTATGATGTCCATTTTTCGGAAGAAGTGGTTGCGCTGTATCAATGGAGAAATGGCTTAAATTCGCGTTATCCTTCGGGATCAATGCTGAAAATGGGGGATGTTTGTTTTTTTCCTGGATATGTGTTTTTGTCTATTGAAGATGCGATTAACGCTTACAATCGTTCAAAATTGCAACAAGATTGGAACAAAGATTGGTTTCCCTTGTTTTGGAATTCAGCGGGCTGTATGTTTGTCATGGATTGTGGCGAGGAAAATCGCGGACAAATGATTGAATTTGGGGGACCTTATTTTGATTCGGAAGTGGTATATGCGTCATTGTCGGATATGTTAAAGACAATTGCAAAAAGTTATGAGGTAGGCGGCTTTTATTTTGATGAAGAGTTTGGGCTTGCTTGCGATGACCAAATATTCTGCGCTTTGGCAAAGGATTTGAACCCAGATGTATTATATTGGCAAAGGCAGTAAACGATTTCTTAGCATCTACTTATTGAAAATATTTTTATGACACATAAATTTTTTATTCTCTTCCTTTTGGGGCTGTTTTTTTCTCCCTTATTTTCCCAAAATCTTTCGGTTATTAAAATTACAGACCTTGACACGCGACTAAAAAATGGTGGCGATACGCTTTTTATTGTCAATTTTTGGGCAACTTGGTGCGCGCCTTGTGTAAAGGAAATTCCCGACTTTATCAAAGCGGAGGAGGCTTTTCGCGCAAAAGGGCAAAAGGTCAAACTTCTACTCGTCAGCCTTGATGATGTGGAGGACAAAGAATTGGTGGCAGACTTTAAAGCAGAACGCGAAATTCGCCAAGAAATCCTGCTACTCAATGAATCCAACGCAAATTACTGGATTCCCTTCATCGAAGAAACCTGGGAAGGCGCAATTCCCGTATCTTTATTTTGGCAAAAAAGCAGCAATTTTCGAGAATTTGTAGGAACAAGTATGCACTTTGAGGAGGTAGAAGCGGTAGTGAGGAAGGCTGTAAAATAGATTTCTATAAAAACGCAGGTATTTTTTCACAGTTTCTTTTTTAGGAATACTTTGCCAAAAATACTTGCGTTTTTGCTAAAAAAACGTAATTTTGGGGAGTTTTTATGCAAATTTCTTATGAAAACATACCAAGTTTCTCTAACAAAAAGTTACCTTGTTACAGTTCGCGCCAA
>JBJXHA010000719.1:0-2917 GCA_046160275.1 Bacteroidia bacterium
AGCAAACGAGAAGGAGTCTGCCCAAATACCTTTTGTGTACAGTAGGTTTGGGTTGAGCCTTCTTGAACCGCCATGTTTTCATATTTACTATAATCTTCTTCCACTTCGGTAGAGTCAGTTTGTGCCAAAACACAGCCTACATTTGAAGCCAAGAAAAGAAAAAGCAATCTTCTAAAGTGATATGCCATAATTTATATACTTATATTATGTTGGAATTATATATGTTGGAATCGGCAAAGTTAAGCAGATAATTGTTGCTATTTCAATATCTAATGATTAATATTTTTATAGACCGCAAATAAAAATAATTTATGGTGAATTTCCTATTATATCACGTAAACTGCAAAACAAAATCGTAAGGAAGTCATATAGATTCTTCTGTAAAAAATTATCTTGACATTCCAAAAACACTGATTACACATATTATATGTATCAAATGCGCCAAATCTAGTGCCTACTTATTCCATTTTCACAGGTTTATCATAATAAAATTTTGAATGTTTTTGTTGTTTGAAAAAAATAGTCGTAACTTGCGCCCGATTTCTAAAAAGAGAAAAGGAGCGAATTTTCGCTTTAAGGAATATATCAATAACTCATTCATTATTAATTCGATGAATAAAGGAAAAGTTGTTCAAGTTATCGGTCCCGTTTTGGACGTAGAGTTCCCAGATGGGTTGCCAAGAATCTACAACGCATTAAAATTAACCAAAAAAGATGGTTCAAGTTTGGTGCTAGAAGTTCAACAACATTTGGGCGAAAACCGCGTGCGTACCATTGCGATGGACTCATCTGACGGGATTGAGCGAGGAATGGAAGTAGTGGATACAGGACGCACCATTTCTGTACCTACGGGAGATGCAATTCGTGGTCGTTTGTTCAATGTTACAGGTGATGCCATTGATGGTTTGCCACAACCTGTTGCTAAAGGATATTATCCTATCCACCGTCCCGCACCTAGATTTGAAGATTTGACTACTGAGCCTGAAGTACTTTTGACAGGTATTAAGGTAATTGACTTGCTTGCCCCTTATAAAAAAGGTGGAAAGATTGGTCTTTTCGGTGGTGCAGGAGTAGGTAAAACGGTTTTGATTCAGGAGCTTATCAATAACGTAGCAAAAGCCCACAATGGTTTTTCTGTGTTTGCTGGAGTAGGGGAGCGTACACGCGAAGGAAATGACCTATTGCGTGAGATGATTGAGGCGAACATTATCCGTTATGGCGATAAATTCCACAAATCTATGGGAAAAGGTTGGAATTTGGCAGACGTAGATATGGCAACGATTAACAACTCACAAGCAACTTTCGTATTCGGACAAATGAATGAGCCTCCAGGAGCGCGTGCACGTGTTGCCTTGACAGGTCTTACCATTGCTGAATATTTCCGTGATGGAGAGCCAACAGATGCAAAAGGTCGTGACGTATTGTTCTTCATTGATAATATCTTCCGTTTCACCCAAGCAGGTTCTGAGGTATCAGCACTTTTGGGTCGTATGCCTTCTGCGGTAGGGTATCAACCTACTTTGGCATCAGAGATGGGGGTAATGCAAGAGCGTATCACTTCTACAAAACGTGGTTCAATCACTTCTATCCAAGCGATTTATGTACCTGCCGATGACTATACTGACCCAGCACCCGCAACGACTTTTGCTCACTTAGATGCAACTACGGAGCTTTCTCGTGCTTTGGCAGCTTTAGGTATCTATCCTTCGGTGGATCCATTAAGTTCAACTTCTCGTATTTTGCAAGAAGACATCGTAGGGAAATCGCATTATGCGGCTGCTCAACGTGTAAAACAATTGCTACAAAAATACAAAGATTTGCAAGACATCATCGCTATCTTAGGTATGGACGAGTTGTCTGACGATGATAAATTGGTAGTAGCGCGTGCACGTAAGGTACAACGTTTCTTGTCTCAACCTTTCCACGTAGCAGAGCAATTTACAGGTACACCTGGTGTATTGGTATCTATCGAAGATACAATCAACGGTTTCAATGCAATTATTGATGGTACTTATGATTATTTGCCAGAAAACGCGTTTTATTTGGTAGGTAATATCAATGCTGCAATCGAAAAAGGAGAAAGATTGTTAAAAGAAGGATAATAAACAGGGAACAGTTATCAGTAAACAGTTATCAGAAAAGGGAAATTAACTGTTTACTGATAATTGATAACTGATAACTGATATAAATTATGGCTTTTCTAGTTGAAATTGTAACTCCTGACAAAAAAATATATTCAGGGGAAGCGACTAGCATCAGAGTACCGGGTACAAATGGTAGTTTTGAGATTTTAAATCATCATGCACCGATTATTTCTACTTTGGGAAAAGGACAAGTTCGCATTTTGACTACCGCAGGTAATAGTATTCAATACGAAGTGCAAGACGGTGTGATTGAAATGTTGAACAACAAAGTTTCTGTATTGATTGAGAAAATTATTTCTTCTTCTGAAGTGGAAGAATAACTTCCTTGGTAAACATAAAATAAAAGCGTTAGAACTCTATTCTGACGCTTTTTTGTTGCCTCAATTTGAAAAAATCTTTCATTTAGACTGAGATACGCTAAAACGAATAAAAAAATCCTGTATCTTTGTCCTATTCATTGTTATCTCAAGCCGAACAAAATGCCACAACACAGTTTTGTTCTCGGTTTCCTTTATTTTTCCATCTTTTGTATGAAACACAACCACTCTTTTTCGTTTTTGCTTTTTGCCTCTTTTTGTTGTATGTTTTTTGCTTGTCAGCAAGAAGCAGAGCAAAAAAAAGCAAATTTTCAACGCTTAGATTTGGTCAGTTACGCCATTCCTGTGGCAATTAACGCGCCCGAAGGAGCAAAAGTTATGGCAAGTAACAAAACACAAGAAGGCAAAGGAATTAGTGTGGTGGGGGAGAAAGGCTTTAACCTTCGAATTGATGTA
>JBJXHA010000720.1:0-8902 GCA_046160275.1 Bacteroidia bacterium
GCCCATCAATCCTACGCCCGCTAGTAGCAATTATCCTAGCAATGTGGAGGCAATTGTTCAAAATAATTGCACAAATTCAGGTTGTCATGGCGAAGGAACTTCCTTGAATTTAACGAGTTGGGAAAAAATGTTTGCTGGCTCGACTACGGTTGGAGCTGTCGTTGTTCCGTATTCGAATAACTGGTCGCATTTATTCCAACACATCAATACCTACACAAATTTAGGTTTGACTTTGCCTGCTAGTGATGTGATGCCGCCTTCTCCTAAATCTCCTTTGTCTGAAGCAAATGTGCAAATCATCAAAGACTGGATTTTGGCGGGTGCAAAAAGTCAAAACAACGATTATTTTTGGAAAGACCAAGAAACGAAGGTGAATAACAAGATGATTGCTTTGTGTTCGGGCAGTGATTTGGTGGCAATCGTTGACATTCCTACTAATCGAATTATGCGTTATGTTGAAGTAGGAAAAACGCCTGGGGCAACAGGAAATGCCAATGATGCACCGCATTTTATCATCTTATCGCCTGATAAAAAGTTTTTTTATGTTACTTTGTATCAATCGGGTTATGTCGAAAAGTATAGAACAGACACTTATGAATTTATGGGGCGCGTATCAGTGGGGACAGAGGCTTCTTTGATGACCTTAAACCAAGCAGGGACACGCATGATTATTACCCATGACAATGAGACCTCTGCAAAGCCTAAACTTAGTTTGATTAACACAGATAATATGACGGTTTTATCGCAAATTGTAGGCGATGGCAATACCTTAGCTCGTCCGCATGGATTAGCCGCAAAATCGGATTTTTCTATGATTTATGTGAGTACAAATTTGGGGAATTATTATGGAAAATATCGCGTGACAGCAGACCAAATTGAGGAGGTAGATAAAATTTCTTTTGACAATGACCCACCAAGCGGCACAACGCTTTATGGAGGATATGAAATCGTCTTGAGTGGTGATGGCTCGAAGTTATTTGTTTCTTGTAAAAGCAAAGACGAAATTCGCGTTTACAATACGGCAAATGACAGCCCGATTGCCACAATTCCTACTGATGATTTTCCGCGTTTGATGGTGTATGATGCCCCAAGTAATCGCATTTTTGTAACTTGCGCTTTGGCAACAAATACAGCAGTACAAGGTAGTATTACAGGTTGTATTCAGGTGATAGATGTGGCAACGAATACGTCTATCAAAAAAATCTACCAAGTAGGGCATAGACCGCATGGCATTAGGATTGATGGTGTTAACCGCAAACTCTATGTTTCTTCCGAAAATACAGGCGGCGTTGATGTGCCTCATCATCAACCTTCAGGCACTAATCCTCCAGGAAAATACGCGGTTATTGATTTGAACACTTTGGAAACCATCCCCTCTATGCAAACTGATATTGCGGAGTTCCCGACTTCTCTTTGTGTATCGAATTAATTTTGTAGAAGCAATGATTATAAAAAACGGCAGGCATAAGGAATGAATAGTTAAAAGTGAATAATAATGTTAGCGTTAAAAAATTGATAATGAGTAACTTAAACAGTATTTATTTTTCAATTTCCGCTTACTTATACTTATCGCATTAAAACTTATGTCTGCCGCTTTCATTTAAGTCAATCGCCTAAGCCTCTTCTTTTAGCTTATTTCTCTCTACGAAAATACTGCCACAAAGAATAAAAAGCGATGATTGTCCAAATAATATTTAAAATAGCTGGTGGCATGGCATGATTATAAAAACAGTTGATAATCAAGAAGATAGAGCCTATCATATTGAGTAAAATGTAAGCCAAAGACGTATTCGGTAGCTTATTTTGTATATTTGCCCCATAAGCAAAAACGACCATCGCCATTCCTACCCAACCCATGAGATCTATGAGTGTTTTTTCCATAAAATTTTATTAATCAGCGTATTGTGGGTTATGAATGAATTATTGTGCTTGTTCCCAGCTCCTAAATTCCTTGGTTAATTCTAAGACCGTAGTCAAAATTTCGCGCTCTGTTTCATCAAAAACTAAGCCTCTACGCCCCATGACCGCCTCTGCCGTTTGGAAAGCCTTTTTTAACTGATGTGTAGTGATGCCTGCTGCGCCGCCCCACGTAAAGTCAGGGAGGAAATTGCGCGGAAATCCATCACCAAAAATATTGGAAGCAACGCCCACAACTGTACCTGTGTTAAACATGGTGTTAATCCCACATTTACTATGGTCGCCCATCATCAAGCCACAAAATTGTTGCCCTGTATTTTCAAATCCTTTTCTTACATAATTCCAAATTTTCACTTTTTCGTAGGTATTTTTGAGGTTAGAAGTATTGGTATCTGCGCCCAAATTACACCAATAACCTAATACAGAGTTGCCTAAATAGCCGTCATGTCCTTTGTTTGAATAGCCCATGATGACTGAATTGCCAATTTCTCCCCCTACTTTTGAGTAAGGACCTACCGTAGAATCGCCGCGCATTTTTGCCCCCATATTTGCCACCGAATAGTCGCAAAACGCATGATTTCCGTGAATCATCGCCCCTTCTTGAATATCCACTCCTTTTCCTAAATACAACAAACCATCTTCGGCATTTAAGACAGCCGCACGCACTTTTACGCCTTCTTCTACAAAAATATTATCTTCTCCATAAATGGCTGAAAATCGGTCATTTATCTTTTGAGACGTACGATTTTTTGTAATCAATGAAAAATCATATTGAATTAATTTAGCATTATTTAGAAAAATATCGGGCAATTTTCGCAAAGCTATCGGTGAGAAAGTTACTTTTTGAAGCGAGAAACTCGCTAATTTTTCCTTGTCTAATAGATTATCAGAAAAAGGAAGTGCCGCCTCTATTTTTTCAGTAGAAAAAGCCAAAACTTCCTCATTTTCATTAAGATAGGCTTGATTTGGGCTAATTTCTTTCAATAATTGTAATAATTCTTCATTGGGCGAAAATTTCCCATTTATCCAAATCACCTGCCCCGAATCCGTAGGCAAATCGCTAAATTTTTTACTCAGATAATGATACGCCAAGCTATAAACTTTTTGAGAAAGTGCTTTTTCCCAACGTTCTTGAACCGTAAAAATGCCAGAACGCAATGCAAAAACAGGTCTTGTAAAACAAAACGGCAATAAATCAAAATGCGAAAAATCTTCAAATAAAATATAGTGCATAGAAAACAGTTATCAATTATCAATAAATAGAATCGCAAAAGCAGGGCAAAGATGTGGAAATAGCTTGAGAATTGCAAGGGTTAATTCTTTGTAGGCAAGCCTTAGCAAATTAATTCTTGAACATTTTTGCATCTTCTTTGTTTGTGTTTATCTATTTTTAGTTCAAAGGATTGCTTATTTTTGTCCTCAATTTCTCCACTTTTCATTTCTAAAAATATGAACGATAAACTTCCAAGACGTGGCTTTTTGGCGCGTATTCCACTGGCTGTCAGCTCTTTTGTGGCGATGCCTTTTCTTGCTTTTTCGAATTATTTTAAATCTTCTGAAAATTCTACTCAAAATATGCAACCTATTATTAGTATCAAGCCTTTGGGTTTCATTTGGGATACGGCTGACCCATTTTTGTTTTGCGTGCATCATGAGGATAAATTTCCGCAGGGAAATGCGCAAATGGGTCCCGTTACTTCGATGGATGGCAGGCATTTAGGCGATGATTTTATCATCAAAGATGGTTTTAGAATGTATCATGGGAAGGTGGTTCCTGGTTTTCCTGGGCATCCGCATCGTGGTTTTGAAACGATTACGGTGGTAAGGCAAGGAATTGTTGACCATGCGGATTCGATGGGGGCATCGGGAAGATATGGCAATGGTGATGTGCAGTGGATGACTGCGGGAAAAGGCGTGCAGCACTCGGAAATGTTTCCTTTGTTAAGTGAAGAAAAGGAAAATCCCATGGAATTATTCCAAATTTGGTTGAATTTGCCAAAGAAAAGCAAAATGGTAGAGCCGCATTTTAAGATGTTATGGCGCGAAATGATTCCGAATCAGGTTTATAGCGATGCAAATGCTAAAAAAACTACCGTTGAAGTGATTGCTGGGAAATTGGAAAATACGCTTGCTCCTGCACCTCCGCCTAATTCTTGGGCAGCAGCAGACGAAAATGAAGTAGCGGTTTGGAATATCAAAATGGAAGCGGGCGCGACTTGGAAATTACCTAAAGCATCGGCGGGCATCAACCGAACTTTGTATTTTTATGAAGGGACTGATTTGAATCTTTCTGGAACAATTATTCCAAAATATAGCGCGGTTACGCTTCGCTCGGAGTTAGACATTCAGCTACAAGCAGGCGCGGAAGCTACGAGTATTTTGATTTTACAAGGCAAACCGATTGATGAGCAAGTGATGCAATACGGACCCTTTGTGATGAATACAAAAGAGGAAATTAATCAAGCCTTTGAAGATTATCATAAAACGCAATTTGGCGGCTGGCCTTGGGCGAGATATGACCAAGTGCATGACAGAAATAAAAGCCGCTTCGCAAAGTATTCAGATGGGAGAGAGGAAGTAAAAGAGGGGTAATGGTGTTATATAAAAAGGTCGGAACGCTTTAGAGAGTTCCGACCTTTTTATCTATATTTCTTAATTTTTCGCCACTACCAAACGCTTGCTTTCTGTTGCTTGTAAGGCTGTTGTCAATTTATAGACATACACGCCGTCTGCCAAGTCGCTTACGTTGAATTTTAGGCTTTTTTGCCCAGGTTGCAATTCAAAAGTTTTTACCAACTGGCCTCCATTATTGAAAATGTGGATTTTGGCATCTTCATATTCTTTTTCTGGAATCACAAAATTGATAACAGTAAATTCTTTCACAGGATTAGGAACTGGCTCCGAAATCATGAAATTTTTGCTATCCAAAGCATCATTGATAACTGAAGAAAGTTTAGAATAATTGGTAGCAATGTATAATTGATTATCGTCCCAAAGGTCAGATTTTCCATCAATAAATACGATTACTTTTTCATCTGCAGAAATAGAAGGCTGCTCAATGTGCAAGAAATCATCACCATTTTGGATTTTAATATAAGTTAATCTATCCAAACTTGCGTTTTCTTTGTTTTTTTCCATGAAATACATACTACAATCATGGTTTACACCGCTGCTTCTACCCATCAACAATTTTTCGCCATCTTTAGAAACTTGACCAGGAGAAATGTTAAAGTCTGTAGCTACATTTTCCAATAAACTATATTGGTCATCTGCTCCTTTTTTAAACACTAACATTTTATTGCCTTCATCTGAATTATAAAGATATAAATAATTTCCATCGGGGCTAAGGCTTGGCGCACTGATAAAACCATCAAATGTACCTTGCAATTCTACTTTTACAGGCGCGTCAAAGGGCTGTGTAACTGATTTGCGGCTTGCGTGCATTACGTGGTCGCCATCCCTCTTGCTAATATAGTAAATATTTAACTCGTCAGGAGAAAGGGAAGCCGAGAATTTTGGATTGTTATCATCTTGAATTACAACGAGTTGCTTATTTTCAAATTTGCTATACAAATCTTTTCGACTGGTATAATACAAGTTATCGCCCCCATCTCCATTTTGGGTAAAATAAAGATGCAAACCATTTGGCGAAATCCAAGGATAAGCGTCTGCCACATTTTCCATGTTAATTTCTGTAAGTGGGCGAACATTATCAAATCGGATAGAAACTAACTGGTCGGCAGGAATTTCGAGCTTGGGGCTACTGTCGTCAATTAAGTCGGTGTCTCTTTCCTCATCAGGTTGTGCTGGACTCACAAAAGGAATCAACAGCATCACACAGAGTAGTTTTGTTACAATTTGTCGCATAGTTTTATTTGGTATTAAAGTAATGATTATGAACAATCTAGCTATCAATAGGAATTGTAAAAATATCACCTAAATATTTGTCTATGAAGGGCTTGTATTGTTACAATCTCCTAACAATTCTTTGTACGAGTTTCTGTTAGCAAAGTTAGGGAAAGGAATGTTTTTTTACGAAATTTCCTACCGTTTTAGATATAAACTTTTATCTTCAGCTTTTATCTCAAGTTCCTTTTCTGTCAAATATATAATTTTGTAAGTATCCTCATCTTCGTTCTCAGTATCTGATAAGATAAGCGTTTTATCATCTGCTATACGCCAATTATATGCTTCTCTTACCTTTTTTTCTATGATTTCTCCTTGTTCATTTCGAGTAATACGCGCAGATAAAAGTTTACCATCTGGCGCAAATTCAATGAACATTTCTCTCAACATTCTAAGGGCTCTTGAAAGCTGCGCCTCATTTACGTTAGCAGGCATTTCCATCTTGTTTGCATCAAAAGACCAAGTATGAGCTAGTAATTCTTGGGCAGAAGAAGACGCATTTTGACTAAAACCCAAGCTACTTGTTAGGGTGAAAAGTAAGCAACACAAACCTACATAATACAGATGTTTCATAAAGTTACATTTTTTTGAAAAGAAGTTATAAACAAGAGTAAAGATACGATAAATTTCCATACGAAATATTTTTTTTTGTTAAAAATGCAACATTTTATCTAAAAATAAAGGGGCTGTCCCAAAAGGCTAATTTACAAAAAATATTATTCATTGTGAGCTATTTTTTATTATGTTCTACGTAAAAGGTTCGGAATTCTTCAAAGAGTTCCGAACTTTTTAGACAGCCCCTTTAGCAGCTAGGCAAGAATTTCTAATGTTTCAAAGGAATTTTCATGCCATTAGAAACAATTACAAACTCCGTTGCGCTTAAAGTTTCAATGACACTTGCGTCATCAGTCCCAACCTCATCTGTCATCGTTAGCGTTTTGCCGTCATCAGAAACTTTCCATTTGCCCTTTTTGGCTTCATCTCCAGGAGCAGAAAAAGAGCAAGTACCATCGGCTTTGAAATCAAAGCTAATTTTCTTCATCATTTCCTTCATTTCCGAGATTTGCTCAGGACTAGCGTCTGCCATAACCTCTGCAGGAAATTCTAGTTTGTCCACATTTACATACCAAACTCCTACAATGAGTTTGTGGAATTTTTGCGCTTTCTTACTAGAAATAGAAGATTTCCCTTGCGCCGCATTGCTAGACTTGCAAGCAGTTGTTGTCATCGCAAATGCAACGACTAGCAATAAACAGATGTAATGCACTAATTTCATCGTGTTCTAATTTTATTGTAAAATGTTAAAAGTAAAAATACGATAATTTTTCGTTTAAAGTACTTTTTGGGCGAAAAATCGCGTAATTAAGTTATTCTGTAAGAATTCGTTTATGTTAATCTTTACACTCAAAACGTTGATAATAAACAACTTAACATCATTGTCTATTATCAATTATCCGTTACTTATCGCTATTTGATTCCCATTTTTTTCCTAACTTCATCAAAAATCGCACGAATAAAAGGCATACTTGGTACAGAATTCATGATTTTCAAATCTTCAATAATCGTTGTTTCTTCATTTAAAAAAGCTAGAACTCTTTGCGGAGGATTATTTTTGAATAAAAAATGGAAAATCTTGTCTGAAGGAAAACGATGATTTAGCATAACATTTAACAGCAAGGTATCAAACCAAGCATATTTTTGAAAGCGAAAATCTTGCTTTTTTCGGGGCATTTCGCCCTTTTCCAGTTGCTCGGCTACTTTTTTCATTGCTTTTTGAATCCGTTGAAAAGCAAAACCAGACGAAGCCTTTACTTGCCCTCCTGCCGTTCCTATGTAAAAAATTCGTTTCTTATCGTGTGTATGAAAGGGATAATTTGTCATCGGAATTACGCCCATTTCTGTATGAAGTATTTGGTAATCCGTTATTTGTAAATGTGTTTTTAAGTAGTATTGAATCAATTTATCATATTCTTCACTGCTGATAAGTTGATTTGAAAAAACGGTATATTCAACCAAAGCGGTACGTTTATCTCTGGGTAACACATAAACAAAGCGGGTTTCGTTTTCTTGAGGAATTGAAAAATCCATAAAAGTCGCCTTATTTTCCTCAAATCGCTCCTCCCCTACCTCAATTAGCCAGCCTTTGAAATGTTGGGCAACGGCATTGTGTTTTCGGGGATTTTCTTGATAGTTTAAGACAGAACTAAAAACGATTTCGGCAGAAAAAACGCCCTTATCTGTAATGACCTCTGCCGTATTTTCAGTTTCTGTAATTTTTTCTATGTTTGCTGCTAAAAAGGTAATATTCGGAAATTGGGCGATTTCCTTTTGTATAAACTCATAAAAATCAATCCCTTGTATCATTTTATAGTGATAAGGATTGATGTTTAAATCTAAGTGAACATTTTGCCTTTTAAAGGTTAAAATATCCCATTTTTTACAAACAAGTTGCTCAAAGTCCCCTACACCAGCCTCCCAAAAACACCAAGTTCTATCATTTTGTGTTTTCCATTCTTTATCAATCAGCAAAATTTTTTTCTCCTTCAAATTCGGCACTTGAAGAATATAATGCAATAAGCTTAATCCTGAGCAGCCAGCCCCTGCAATAATATAATCGTACATAATATTAATTTTTACGAATTGTCTGAAACACCTTACATACGCTCGATATTTTCGAAAAGTTGTTTATGTATTTTTGCAAATATTGTTTTCATAACAAAAACAATGGGGAGATAAGTGGTAAAAGTCACAATCTCCTCTACTTTTGTAATACCCTCATTTTCAGAAAGATAAAAAGAAAGGTCTATCCTTGCTAAACCTTTTACATTGGCTTTCATCACAATTGATCGCCTATCTAAAGAAGGAAAAAGCGTTACAAAATACGTAAACGGGAGCGGAAAAACAGGTAATTTTTCATATACCTTGTATTGATTTTCGCCCAAATTTTCTACCCGATAAATCACAGGATGTACTTTCGCAAACTGCTCCATATCGAATAAGTAATCAGCAACTAAGGAAATCGGTTTAGAAATAGAGTGTTCAAGTTTCATTTAATACGATTCTAATAATAAATTTGTGG